>CAVAPG010000009.1:0-27205 GCA_963590435.1 bacterium | reverse complement strand
CCGATGGACGGACTGTATGTCCACTATATCGATGTCGGTCAGGGCGACAGCGAGCTTATCTGCTGCAACGGGGAATATATGCTTATCGACGCCGGAGTTTCCTCGGCAGGGGGCACCGTGGTTGAGTATATCAAAAAACTCGGTATAGAAAAGCTTGACTACGTTGTTTGCACCCACGGACACGCCGACCACTGCGGTGGTCTTGACGAGGTTGTAGAAAATCTGGATGTCGATACCGTATTCACATCCCCCTATGCCGGCGACTCCTCGGCGTACGAAAAATTTACCGAAGCGGTTGAAAGCGCTTCTCTTACTCTTGATGTCCCCGACTACGGCGTTAAATACAGCCTCGGCCAGGCGCAGTTTGAGTTCATAGGTCCGCTCAGCGACCACACGAATGTCAATGACGACAGTCTGGTAATGCGCCTTGTCTACGGCGATACGAGCTTTCTGTTCACGGGAGATATTACGGCAACGGCGGAAAAGGAGCTTATCGAGGACGGCGAAAACCTCAAATGCGATGTGCTCAAGGTCGCACACCACGGCTCGTCCGGCTCAAGCTGCTATCAGTTCATATACGAGGCAGAGCCGAAGATCGGCGTTATATCCTGCGGCAAGGATAACGACTACGGTCATCCGCACGAGGAAACGCTCAGCCGTCTGAGTGACGCAGATGTCACGGTCTATCGGACAGACGAGCTCGGCAGTATCGTCATATTCAGCGACGGCATGACCGTCGAAAGGAGCGCGGCTTGAAGGATAAAAATTATTCAAAGGCAATCGCGGCGGCAATAGCCACGCAGGTCTTCTGGGGACTGAGCTTCCTTGCATCGAGCATCGGGCAGGAGACGGCATCTCCGTTTGTTCTGATGAGCTATCGCTTCGACATTGCGATAATCGCGCTGACCGTACCCGTGCTGCTGGGCAAACGCAAATTACAGATCCGCGGCAAGAACATAAAGCCTCTGCTCCTGCTCGGCGCGATGGAGCCCTGCCTGTATTTTATCGGTGAGCAGTACGGTCTGAAATACTCAAATGCCGCCTTCTCCGGCATTATGATTGCCGTTGTTCCCATCGTCACCATCATCATGGCGGCGGTCTTTCTCAAGGAGCGGCCGAGCGTAAAGCAATGGCTATTCAGCGCGCTGTCGATAGTCGGAATAATCATCATAACCCTTGCCGAAAACAGCGGCGGCTCAATAACATTCAAGGGCTTTGCTCTTTTGTGCCTTGCCGTTGTGACCGGCTCTGCCTACAGCGTAATCTCATGCGGAGTCTCCGGACGCTTCTCGGTTTTCGAGAGGACATATTTTATGCAGGCCATGGGAGCCGTATTCTTCACGGTGCTTGCGCTGCTTGAAAACGGCGGCAGTATAAGCGCCGTGCTCGCTCCGGCGGCAAATCCGCGTTTTATCGCGGCGGCGCTGTTTCTCGCGCTGGGTGCATCCGTTGCGGGATATTCGCTGTTTAACTATTCCGTGTCGCACGCGCCGATGGCAAATGTCATCATATTCCAAAACCTCACAACCATCATATCCGTTGCCTCCGGCATATTTATCCTCGGCGAGAGGCTGACTGCCGTGTCGCTCGGAGCCATGGTAATCGTCCTTGTCGGCATATGGGGCGTACAGCATTATCCCCCGAAGGAAAGCGTCTCCGAATAACTTAATCGTAACTTAACCCAAGGTTGTACACCTTGGGTTTTTTGTTTAAAATTCGACGCTTTAAATTTCGGCCACACTGTTGATTTTCAATCAGATATATAGTAAAATGTATTGCAGAATATATAAAGGGAGTGTGGAGATTTATGGAAACATTTGTGCTCAAAAGGGAAGACCGCCGCGTAAGGTACACAAAGAAAGCCATAAGGGACGGATTCCTGCGCCTGCTTGCGGTAAAACCGATTGAAAAAATCAGCGTCACGGAGATTTGCCGCGAGGCGGATATAAACCGCGGCACCTTCTATGCCCACTACAACGACACATATGATCTCAAGAAAAGCCTTGAAGGTCAGCTCTCCGAGGTCATGGAGGAAAAGCTGCGCGAGAGTGGGCTCAGGCGTCTGACCTCTTTGCAGACACTGCGCCTTCTCAAGGAGAACAAGGAGCTCTGTCAGATTTTTGCCGGCCCTTACGGCGATCATGACGCAATGATAAAGATGATTGCAAGGCATGCAGACGCGTTCCTCAATCAAGAATCCCTCGGCCTTGAAGAGCTCAGCGAAGATATGCTCAAGTGCATAAAGCAGCTGCTGGTTGCATCGATATCGAGCATCGTCAAAATGTGGATTGATAACGGCATGGACACTCCACCCGAGCGGGTTTCCTACGTGCTCGATACATACTGCTTCAGAGGAGTGCAGGGTTTTCTGAACTATAACATCAGATGATATGCATAATGATTTACATAATGTGTTGAAAACTCTGTTGAAAGTGTGCAAAACTCTTTAGTTTCAAGGCTTTTGTTTAAAGCCTGTTCACATTCGAAACCTACGGGGAAAGGTTAAAGATAATGAAAAAGATACTTTCTTTTTTGCTCTGCTGCGCAATGCTGGCGTCTTTGTGCGCGTGTCAGCACGTCATTGACGTTGAGGAAAAAACGCCTGTGCCGAAGTTTGACGTGACCGCAAGCTTCAGCTTTGACGATTCTGAGCTTACGCTCGATGACGGCACGGCATATTACAAGCAAAGCATCGGCACGGCAGAGATAAGCTCAAAGGACAGCCGCGCGGCCGAGCTCATAAATGCGTCTCTGGCAGAGCTGTACGTAAAATTACAGTCCGATGCCGAATATACCCAAAAGCTTGCGCAGGATCAGACCGACGAAATTGTCGAGCTGAGCTATAACTGCACGCCCACGGTTGCGCGCATCGACACGCATGTTCTGAGTCTGATATTCGATGTTTCGCAGGATACGGGCGGCATACATGCCGATCTTACGCGTCTGAGCCGCAGCTATAATTCCGACACCGGCGAGCTGCTCACGCTCTCGAATATCGCGAAAAATGCCGATCAGCTCAAGACGTTTCTCAAAAACTATGTTATCGGTCTTGCCGCCGGCGATGAGTATAAAGAAAACGGCGAGAGCATACTTTTCGATGATTTTGAAACGACAATAGGCGAGCTGATCGACAACGGGAGCAACTGGTATTTCAACGATAACGGTCTTGTAATATACGCAAACCCCTATGATATCGCGCCCTACAGCAGCGGAGTGCTCAAGTTTGAAATTCCGTACTCCACGCTTGAGGAGTTTATGGACGATGACTACATGCCCGTCGATTACGAGGGCGAAAACGGCATCGTGCTTGCCGATGACGGAACCGAGATAGACCGCGACAGCTTAAATATACTCGATACAATAACCTATGACGAGGGCGGTCAGAGCGTCGTGCTCTCCGCCGAGGAGACTGTATATAACGTCAAGATATACACCGCCGATGAAACCCTCTGGCAGCGCAATTATCTGACAAGCGGCGAGGGCGTGGAGGTAATAAGCTATATTCCCGACGTCATGTCGAACATCGCCATTTGCTATCAGCTTGCCGACGGCACGCAGGTCGTCCGCGGCATTTTCCAGAGCGGCGAGGACGGCTCGATAATGCTTGTTGAGCTTATGGCATCGGACTCTACGGACGTGCTTGAGAGCGGCCTTATCGAAAACGCGCGGGGAAATGTATAAAATGGACAGACTTTCGAAAATCCGCGGAAAGCTCATAGATCTCGGACTTGACGCGGTGCTGATAACCGATGAGCTCAACCAGCGATACGCAACGGGCTTTGCCTTTACCGACGGAGCTGTGCTCATTACGCTTGACAGGGCGTTTCTCATAACCGATTCACGCTATATAGAAGCTGCGCAGAAATGCGTTTCGGCAGATATCACCGTGCGCATGTTCGGAAACGGAAAAAGGCTCAGCAAGCTTGTCGGCGAGGCAATTGCCGAGTGCAATGTCAAAAAACTCGGCGCGGAGGAATTTTCGCTCTCGCACGGAATGTTTCTCAACTGGCAGAAGATGCTGGGGCTTGAGCTCCACCCCTGCCAGAGCATATTCTATGCTCTTCGCGCATCCAAGGACGAGGGCGAGCTGCGCAGCATGCGCAGAGCGCAGGCGATAGCCGAAAAGGCACTGGATGATGTTCTGGGAATCATCCGTCCCGGAATAAGCGAGCGCGACATTGCCACTGAGATAACATACCGGCTTTTAAAGCACGGCGGCGAGGGAAACAGCTTTGACCCCATCGCGGTCACGGGCGCAAACTCAAGCATGCCGCACGGAGTGCCTTCGGACGCGCTCGTCAAGGACGGCGATTTTGTCACCATGGATTTCGGCTGTATCAAGGACGGCTACTGCTCGGACATGACGCGCACGGTGGCGGTCGGCCACGCAACGGATGAGATGAAAAACGTTTACGACATCGTACTGCGCGCACAGCTTGCGGGCATTGCCGCGGCTTCCGCCGGCGTGACCGGAGCGGAAATTGACGGTGCGGCACGGCAAGTGATCGACAACGCCGGCTACGGCGAGTATTTCGGGCACAGCTTCGGACACTCGCTGGGACTTTATATCCACGAAAGCCCTGCCGCGGCGCCGTCGGTAAAGACGCCCATGCCTGTCGGAGCGGTCATATCCGCGGAGCCGGGCATTTATCTGCCGGGGAAATTCGGCGTGAGAATTGAAGACGTCATCATCCTGCGCGAGGGCGGATGCGAGATAATAACAAAGGCTGACAAGCAGCTGTTAATCCTTTAATTCTTAATCTTAGAGAAGAACGGAGAGAAACTATGGCAAAGAACAAGAAAAAGCAGAAAACATTCAACATCTCACTGACCCCGTTTCTGTACATCGGGTTTGTAATCGTGCTCGGTACGGCCCTGCTTCAGAACCTGATTGACAACTTCCCCGCAGGTCTGCGCAACATACTGTATCTGGTCGGCGTTCTGGCAATGGTTGTCTATATGATTCAGATTGCATTCGAAAAACGCACCGGAAAACGCGAAAATGATGCTCCCCAGAGCGAAAACAAGGGCAAAAACAAGAAATAATTGTTGCAATGAAGCCAAGTTTAATGTAAACTATTAAGGCTATAGATGAATTTATACTTTTACATAGGAGGATACCCTATATGATTACAGCAGGAGATTTCAGAAACGGTGTTACATTTGAGATGGACGGCCAGGTTATGCAGGTCGTCGAATTTCAGCATGTCAAGCCCGGCAAGGGCGCAGCTTTCGTCCGCACGAAGATGAAAAACGTCATCACCGGTGCAGTTACCGAAACTTCCTTCAACCCCACCGCAAAGTTCGAGAGCGCAACCGTCGACCGCATGACCATGGAATACAGCTACAACGACGGCAATCTCTATTACTTCATGAACCCCGAGACCTATGAGCTCGAGCCGGTTGACGAGTCCGTCCTGGGCGACAGCTTCAGATTCGTCAAGGAAAACATGGAGTGCACGATATACTCCTACAAGGGCAAGGTCTTCAACGTCGAGCCTCCCTTCTTCGTTGACCTCGAGGTCACCGACACCGACCCCGGCTTTGCAGGCAACACCGCAACCAACGCAACCAAGCCCGCAACTCTTGAGACCGGCGCAGAGGTCAAGGTTCCTCTGTTCATCGAGCCCGGCGAAAAGATTCAGATAGACACCCGCACCGGCGAGTATCTCGGCCGCGCAAAGTAAGACGAAAGCAAATAAGCAATCTTGCCTGTTAAAAAGGAGTGACTCTTATATGACAGCAAACGAAAAGGTTTCTTACCTCAAAGGCCTTGCAGACGGTCTCGGAATAAGCGACAGCACAAATGAGGGCAAACTCATGCTTGCCATAATCGATGTGCTCGAAGGCATGGCCGATGATCTTGATGCGGTTGACGCGCATGCAAAGTCTCTTTCCGACAGCATTGACGACATAAGCGAGGATATGGAATACCTCGAGGATCTCTGCATGGGCGAAACCCCGGGTGAGACCTATGAGGACATCTACGGAGATTACGACGACGAAGATGATGCGTGCTCCGGCTGCTGCGGCTGCTCGACAGATGAGCAGGAATATGAAGTTACATGCCCGAAATGCGGCGAGACGATCACCGTTTTTGAGGAAGACCTCAACTTCGGCTCGATACGCTGCCCGAAGTGTGACTCGGAGCTTGAGTTTGACCTCGGCGACGGCGAAGATAAGTAAAGCCCGAATACACAAATGCCCGACTCGGAAATGAGTCGGGCATTGTTTTTGTCAAATCGGTTCATCATAGAACCTTTTGCGTATTATGCATTTTTCGGGGCTATATCAATAGAATGTTGCGACGGGCTGCTCGGGGACCTCGCAGGGGGCATCCTCGACAAATGTGAGTACCGGTCCCTTTTTTCCGTATGCGCGGCTGAACTTGAAGTTTATGCGCGCTGTAAGCACATGCCATGAGTCACCGACAATGCTGTCGGAATTTTCCCACTGGCAGATAAGTCCGGCAAACTGAATATCCTCGGCGCAGCAGGTCATCACATGACGACCGACAATAAAATTCCCCGCAGGAACTTTTTTGCGCTTGAGATAACGGCACTTGAAGCGGACGATTTTATTCTCGTACTTTTTCGGCTCCTCTGACATATCGCGGTACCACACGGCGTAGTCATCGTCGCCTATCTCGACTATCGGAGCTTCAAGGTCAAACGGCAGAGGGTCAACGATCTCATCGTATTTGACGGTGCCGTCGGCATATTCATAGGCGATATCACAGCGGCGCGACACCGCGCGAACCAGCTTGTGCAGCTCCATCTGATCGATGGAGTCGTTATAGCGATTGAAAACCGTCAGCTCGGCACTCTTGAGCTTGTCATAGACAAGATTGCGCATGTTGGCGTTATAGCTGATTATGCTGCGCGCATCGGCGAAGAAAAACTCCTGATATACCATCCACATTTCAGGCAGCGCCTGATACAGATTGTCAAGCAGCCACATGCCGTTGTATTCGATAACGCAGCGCTCACAGTCATGCTCATCAAGCCATTTTCTGAAATTGGCCGGTGTGAGCTCCTCGGGCTCTTCAACTGTCACCATGAACACATTCGGCGCGGAGAACTTGTCGGGGGCATATTCCTCCTCGCCCTCCTCGCAGACGACAAGCAGTGTGCGCTCGCCGCTGTTGAAGCGTTTATCCTCAAGCGTTTCCTGGATGAACTTCGTTTTTCCGCTCTCAAGAAATCCGGTGAACAGGAAAACGGGTACTTCTTTTACTTTACTCAATGCCGAACAACTCCTTGATGCCCTGCTCGTTTATCTTCGAGCCGATAACACATATACGGCCCGTGACAGCGGCGCCGCCGCGGCGGACATCGGCCTCGCCGGGAACATAGTCGAAATAAATCCACTGGCCGTCGGCGGAGTCGACAAAACCCTTTGCACGCAGAATCGTGCCGTAGCTTGCGTCCTCGTCAAACTCGGAAAGGGCCTTTCTGACCTCTTCCTCGGTAAACTTCTTCGGCGTCTCAACGCCCCATGATGTGAACACCTCGTCGGCGTGGTGATGGCCGTGATCGTGTCCGCAACCGCAGGAGCAGTTCTCTCCGTGCTCGTGCTCATGTTCGTGGTCGTGGTGCTCGTGATTGTGGTCGTGATCGTGATGATCGTGGTGATGCTCGCTGTGGTCGTGATGCTCCATCTCCTGCATGGTCGTGGACAGGGAGTCAATGCGCTCCATAACGTCAACGATCTGCTTGCCGTCAAGCTGATCCCAGGGAGTTGTTATCACGGTTGCGTTCGGGTTAAGCTGGCTGAGCATAGCGGTCGCGGTGACGACCTTTCCGTCCGATGCGGCGCCTGTACGGCTGAGAACGATGACATCCGCATTGTGAACCTGATCGTTGAAAAACTCGCCGAAGTTGCGGATATACATGCGGCAGCGGCCTGCATCAACAACGGTGACCTTCGCGCCTATCTCGCAGTCGGGCACGCTTGCAACAGCCTTGGCAACATCGGAAAGCTTTCCGACACCGGATGGCTCGATAAGAATGCGGTCGGGATGGTACTGCTCGATGACCTTCTGCAGTGCCACTGTGAAGTCACCGACGAGGGTGCAGCAGATGCAGCCGGAGTTCATCTCCGTAATCTCAACACCTGCGTCACGCAGAAATCCGCCGTCAACGGCGATCTCGCCGAACTCGTTCTCGATGAGGACGAGCTTTTCGTTTTTATAGCCCTCTGCAATGAGCTTGCGGATGAGCGTTGTTTTGCCTGCTCCGAGAAATCCGGAGAAAATGTCTATTTTAGTCAAGGTTATTACCTCCTTATTGATATTCAATCTCAAAAGGATATTATACCACAGCTTTGCGAATTTGCAAACATGTCATAGCACGCGTCGGCGCAAATAAGGCAGATTAATAAAATTCGAGAGCCCGGTCTATTGCCAAGCTCTCGAGTTTCAATTGATATTAAGATCAATCCATCTTGTTAAGTGCAACGGTCATTGCGCTCTTCTTGTGAGCGGCGTTGTTCTTATGGATAAGACCCTTGCCTGCTGCCTTGTCAACAGCCTTAACTGCTACCTTGTAGCTTTCTGCTGCTACGGTCTTATCGCCGCCTGCAACTGCTGCATCAAACTTCTTTATGACGGTCTTGAGTGCGGTCTTGTCTGCGCGGTTCTTTGCGCGGAGCTCCTTGCTCTTTGCATCTCTCTTCATTGCTGACTTGATATTGGGCATCGTTGAGCACCTCCTTATAACAAAGTAACAAAAGTCTACGGACTTTTCCGGCGAAAACCGCCGGTTTACGCCGGCTGCCAAGCTTAAACTTCGCCTGGCGGTTACTGCCGTTGGGACTGAATAACGTAACGAAACGCGAGTAGACGCTCGCGGATTATTAGTTTATCATCAAGAGCCTGAAAATGCAAGCTTTTTATTGACTTTTTTCGCATTTTCTTTATTGCCCTTTGCTGACGTGCCGCAGAATATATCCTATTTATTTTATAGGAATGCCTTTTTGGAGCATATCTACGCCTTTTTGGAGCGGACGAAAGTCTGCCTATAAGCTAAAATGCACATTGTAACCCCCATATGTAACTTCTTGATCCGCAGAGCGTTCAGGTCTCAGCTCTGCCGGACGACAAAAACCGACGTTTAGCCGGCGTTCGGTTCAAACCTTCCCTTTATCATAGCAAAGTTCTATACTCCTTTTATCTTCACTTTATGCACACTTTACAACGAAGCTCCGGAACAAGTCCGGAGCTTCGTTGTTTTATGTTTTATTACGCAGGATAGGAGATTATAAGTGCATCGACATCCGACAGGCTTGTGCCGGAGAATGCATACGCGCCGGCGCTGTTTTTTTCGAGCGTCACGGTGACCGTCTGCGCATCGAGATATTCCGGAGATGTCAGGCGCGATGAAACCATGCTGCATATCGAGCCTGCCCACCAGTCATTAAAGCTCTGCGAGGTTTTATCGAGCTGACCCGAGGCAATCTTATTTGCGGCATCCGCGGAAAAAGACGGATAATCCTCCTCGACAGCCTTTGCGACCGCCGCAACGGGGCTCACCGTGACCTTGACGGTGCAAACGCCGTCACTTTCCTGCGCGTCCGAGACCTCGTATTTTGCACACTTATACATTCGGCGCATCAGGTTGAGAAGCTGCTCACCCGCGCTTTCGCTGCAGTTTTCAAGATCAATGCCGAAATATGCGCAGAACACATCCAGACTCACCTGCATGCCGCGCTCATAGCGCTCGGCACAGCTTTCGGCGGTTTCATTGCCGAGCATGGCAAGATACTCTTCGGAATATTCACCGAGATACACGGCATCGAGTCCGCCCTTGACATAGGCAATCGGGTCAAACACCCGGGCTGTTTCCTCCGGCGACGTCGTTATCTCCGCCGTCTTTCGGCAGCCGGCAAGCAGAGCCGAAAGCAGGACGCATATCAGCACAAGGGATATAAGACGCAGACTTGTTTTTTTCATTTGCGTTATCCTTTAGTTATATAATAAAGCCTATTCTTCGTTTTCCTGCGGCTTTTTCTCGACGAGAACCTTTTCAACGCGCAGTCCGTCCATTTCAAGGACCGTGATGTGCAGATTCCCGTAATCAAAGCTGTCACCGGCAGACGGGAAGGAACCGAACATCTCAATCGTCCAGCCGCCGACGGTTTCGCTCTCGGCGTCAAAGTCGCGCTCGCGTATGCCGACAAGATCGAGAAAATCGGATATGCTCATATCGCCGTCAAGCTCAAATTCGCCGCTCGATCGTTCGAGAATTTCCTCTTTTATTTCATCCGTGTCGTCCCATATCTCGCCGACGAGCTGCTCGAGCACGTCCTCCATCGAAAGAATGCCCAGCGTTCCGCCGTATTCGTCCGTGACTATTGCCAGATGCTGCTTTGCCTTCCGCAGTTCCGTAAGCACAGCCGGAAGATGCATGGTTTTATAAACATAGCACGGCGGCATTATAAGGCTTCTGATATCCGGCTTTTCATCGCCGGCAAGTGCCTTGAGGAAATGATTGAGATACAAAACTCCGATTATGTTGTCCACGCTTCCCTCGTACACGGGAATGCGCGAATACGGTGCATTTTCGATAAGCTTGAGCTGCTCGGAGCGATCCTCGTCAATGTCCAGCGCGACGACATCAACCCTCGCCGTCATGACCTCGGATGCCATGATATCCGAGAAATCTATAGCGGCCTGAACAAGCTCGGAGCGATCCTCATCCAGGACATCCTCGTCCTCGGCGGTTTCTATGATGGAGCTGAGCTCCTCAACAGCGGCTTCCTCGTCGTTATCGTCCTCTTCGCCCTTGAGTCCGAGAGTCAGCAGCTTGATAAGTCCGACCACAAGTCGGATAAGCGGCATGAATACGATAGTCAGGCCGCGCACGAAGTAAGCGTATGTGAGCGCCAGCCGATTCGCACTGCCCTTGGCGACAATCTTCGGCACGGTTTCACCGAAGATAATGACGAGCACGGTTATTACAAGCGTCGATACCCACGCATAGCTGTCGTCCCCGTTGCACAGCTCCAGAACAAGCAGGGAGCCGAGCGAGGAGTTTGCGATGTTCGCAAGGTTGTTTCCTATGAGTATCGCCGACAGCGAATCGTCAAAATTATCGACTATTTTAACCGCGACCGCGGCCCTCTTTGACCCGTCCTCGCGGGCGTTTTCGAGCCTGAGTCTGTTGCATGAGGAGTAAGACATCTCAGCCGATGAGAAGATGTGCGAAAAGATGATGCAGATAATTATTCCGCAGACATATGCCCATGTCATTTCTCCTCACCTCCCTTATCGGCAAGGCAGACCTTCAGCCGCAATATTCTGTTGTTGCGCATATCGGAGACCGTGACAATGACATTTTCGTACTCAAAGCTGTCCCCGACCGAGGGAATATTATCAAACTGCTCATAGGCCCATTCGCCCAGAAGCTTGTTGGTAAACTCGTCATCGTCATGCTCGTCAAGCTCCAGAAGCTCGAAAACATCGCTGACGGTCATTTCGGCGGTGCAGTCCCACTGCCCGTCGCCTATATTCGTGTACGGCTCTTCGACAACGTCGTCCTCGTCCCATATCTCGCCGACAAGCTCCTCGACTATGTCCTCAACCGTAACTATGCCGAGCGTTCCGCCGTAGTTGTCCGTGACAACGGCCATATTCAGCCGCTTTTTGCTCATTACCGGCAGCAGTCCGTCTATATTCGTACTGCCGTGGATAAAGTACGGCTCGTCCAGAAGCGCGCGCAGGTCCATTTCCTCGCCCTGGCGAAGATATGTCTTTATAAATTTTCTTATCGAAAGAATACCGATTATATTATCAATGCTTCCCTCATACACCGGCAGGCGGCTGTGCGTCTGAGAGCGGATTGTTTTGAGCATGTCGCTGAGGGAATCCTCAATATCCAGCGCGACAATATCCACACGTGAGGTCAGTATGCTTTCAACCGTAGTTTCGGCAAACTGAAGGGCCGAGCTTATAAGCTCGCCGCGCTCCTCATCGAGGCTGCCCTCCTCGGTCATGTCCTCGATTATGTCGTATATCTCATCCTCCGTGACGGATATCTGGGGGTCTGCCTTGGCGAATTTTGCTGCGAAATTACCAATCGCCGTGAGCAGTGCCGCAAGGGGTCTGAGAACGGTCATGAAAACCCAAAGCGAGCCGGCAACTGTCAGCGACAGCCGCTCGCTGTATTTCTTTGCGATGCTCTTCGGAAGCATTTCGCCCGCGAAGAACACAACCAGCGTCATAACAAACGTGCTGATTGTAACCGCGCCGCTCACATTCGGAAACAGGCGCGTGACGGTAAGCGTGGCAATGCTTGCCGCGGAAAGATGCACGATGTTCGTGCATATGAGTATACTCGTTATCGCGAGATCGAAGTTGTCGAGCACCTTCATTGCCCGTATTGCCTTTGCCTCGCCGCGCTCTGCGCGTATTTTGATTTTGACCTTGGAGACCGAGGCAAAAGAGGTCTCCGCAACCGCGAAGTATGCGGCGCACAGAATAAGCAGAATTACGATTATCAGTGACAATCGACTGGCATCGTCCATTTCGGATCAAACACTCTCCATTCGGGGACCTGCGTCCCTGTAAATTAAAGAGTAGTATAACATAGCGGCTGTCTGCCGTCAATCATCGCAGGCATATTCTTCCGGAAATTCAGGATAAGACCGCCGCATTCTAACAGTATGCTAACAGCACACCGCCGACAGCGCGGCGATTGCGGCAATGTGCCGGTCATTTTCTTGATTTTATATGCACTAACAAATTTCATACCTACTTGCAACGCAAATTATACTCGGATATAATAAAGAAAAAAGCATATGAGGAGGCTTGATCTGAAATGTACAATTTTGATGAAATCATCGACAGGCGCGGAACAAACGCGCTCAACACCGACGGATTTCGCGGCTATATCTTCCATGCCGGACCGGAAAAGGTGTTTCCCTTCAAGGACGAGGAGTTTGTGCGCATGTGGGTTGCCGATATGGAATTCGGCGTCGCTCCCGAAATTCTCGATGCACTGCGCGCACGCATAGACCGCCGCATATTCGGCTACACCGGTGTGTACGACAGCGAGTATTACAATGTTTTCAGCAAATGGTGCGCCGATCACTATGACTGGAGCTTTCCGCAGGAGCAGCTGTGCGTTTCGCCCGGAATAATTCCGGCGCTTTATCAGCTTACGGAAACGCTGTGCACCAAGGATGAGAAGGTGCTGGTCAACACTCCGGCCTACGGGTATTTTGCCCATTCGGCAGAGTATGCCGGGGTCGGTATACTCACATCTCCGCTCAAGCGTCTTGACGACGGAACTTTCGAAATAGACTTTGAGGATTTCGAGCGCAAATGTGCAAATCCGCAGTGCAAGCTCGTATTCTGGTGCAATCCTCACAATCCGACCGGACGCATGTGGACAGAGGATGAGCTGCGCCGCGCCGGCGAAATTATGGCAAAATATAATCTCTGGATAGTTTCCGATGAAATTCACTGCGATATTATACGCACAGGCCGCCGCCACATCCCCCTGGCAAAGGTCATGCCCGACTATCCCAAGCTTATCACCTGCATGGCGCCGACAAAGACCTTCAACATGGCCGGTCTTGCCTTCTCTAATATTATAATCCGCGACGAGGCCCTGCGTGAGCGCTTCCGCGACCGCGACAAGCTCTTCGGCATGGTAAATCCCATGTCGCTGACCGCCGCAAAGGCTGCATATGAGCATGGTCAGGAGTGGCTGACCGAACTGCGTGCGTATCTTGACGGCAATTTTGCCTTCGTAAAAGAATATCTCGCGCGTGAGCTTCCGAAGGCTGTCATGTATATCCCCGAGGCAACGTACCTTGCCTGGGTCGATCTCTCGCAGTGCCTGCCCGATGTTGACGATCTGCCCGACTACTTTGCAAACAAGGCCGGTGTGCTTCTTGAGGGCGGCGACAGTCTGTTCGTCGGAAACGCCGCAGGATATATCCGTCTTAATCTTGCAATGCCGCGCTCGACAATAAAAACGGGACTTGAGCGTATGCGCGCAGTCATGCCGTGATAATAATCGTCAAACAGCAATCAACCGAGGGAACGGTTTTATCCGCTCTCTCGGTTTAGTTTAATATCTTATTAATTTAATGTCTGTGCTTTTTATAGCTGAGCTTTGGCTTGTAGAACTCGAAAATGACCGTGTCATTTCCCTTTTCGTTTATCTTGTCATGGCTTGTCCAGCACACCTTCATTGCGCCGAGGGCTTCGCACAGCTTCACCGGAAACGGCTTCGGGGCAATTTTATACGCGATAAACTGCGGCCTTGCAAGGAAGTTGAGAAGAACATTTCCGAGAATAAATCCCGTTATCGGCTTTACCTCGCCGTTATAATCCTCGGGGGGATTGGCAAGCTGACCGCGCACGACCTCCGGGGCATTGAGCCTGAACCAGCGAACAATGAAGGGATTGAAGCTTTCTATGCAATAGTCGCCGGTGTAGCGGCGAAGCAGTGCGTATGTCTTCTCGCAAAGCTCCTTGTTTTTCTTTCCGTTTTTGAGCTCGACGATAAGCGCGCCGCGCCCTCTGACGGTTTTGAGTACCTCGGAGAACAACGGGATAGTCTCATCCGTTCCGCAGAGCCGAAGCTGCTTGAGCTCGGCAAGCGTTTTCGAGTCAACACGCGCATCCACGCCGCAGACTCTGTTGAGCGTATCATCATGGAAAACAACAACCTGCCCGTCCTTGGACAGCTGAACATCCAGCTCGATGCCGTATCCGTAGGATGCCGCCCGCTCGAACGCGGCCAGCGAATTTTCTGGAACGGATTTATCGCGCTTATGCAGCCCTCTGTGGGCAAAATTGCGGTTCTGGAAAGGTGATTTCTGTTTTTTGCGGATCTTGCCGGGGGCAATGAGGTATACAAATCCGCCTGCCGCGGCAGCACCGGCAAGTAAAACAAGCTTTGCAGCATTAACCTGTGCTTTCATCACAGCACCTCCGTTAAACTTTTTATGTCTTTATTTTACACCTGTCGCACCCGGAGGTCAACAATTACAGGCAAAGTAAAACCCGGCATCAGCCGACAACATCAAAGCCCTGGTCCTCGACGGCGGTTTTGAGTGCCGCGGCGTCAAGAGCATCTCCGGTCACGACAGCCGTGCCGTTTTCGTGGCTTACCTCCGCTGAGGTCACTCCTTCAAGCTTTTCAAGCGCGGCCTTTACGCGTGATGAGCAGTGACCGCACTGCATGCCCTCTATTTTCATTGTGATTTCCATAATAAAAACCTCCTCGTGATTATTAATTACACCTGTTCGTCCTTTATGATAACTCTGTCGCCGTGAATTTCGAGTCTGTTCTGGCAATAGAGTATTATCGCCTTCGGCAGCAGCTTCCACTCGGCATCCTCAAGGATGCGCCTTGACAGGCTCTCCGGCGTGTCGTTCGGAAGAATGTCAACGGCCTGCTGGGCGATAATCGCGCCGATGTTGCCGTCTATGTCCGCAAAAAAGGCGGTCGCGCCGGTGACACGGCAGCCGCGCTCGAGAGCGGCACGCTCCGGAGCATCGTCACAGTTGACAAACGCGGGTATCAGCGAAGGATACACTCCGATAATGCGCTTGCGGAACTGCGTAGATATAACGCCCAGCGGCATGTTGTATCCGGCCAGTATTACAAGGTCTATATCCATATCGCGCAGCTTGTTGGATATTGCCATGCTGTAGCTGAGCTTTGTGGGGAAAAGCGACGGCTCAACAACGAAGGTTTCAACGCCGGAGTTGCGCGCACGGCGCAGTGCGTAGGCGTCAGATTCCGTGCATATGACCGCCGTAAGCTCAAAATTGGGAATTTCACCGAAATACATTGAGTCAAGAACCGTCTGGAGCAGGGCTCCGTCGCCGGAAACGAGTGCGGCCGCTCTTATCATAAATGTTCCCCCTTATTCGCCGAGAAGCTCTCTTGCAGCTTTGAGATTTAATTTTTCGGCGTTCTTCACATATTCAAATTGACGGGCAAGCTTATCCGAACCTGCCCCGGACATTGCGGCGCTTATCGCGTCCGTAAGATTCTGTGCCGTAATTTCATCGAAATCCACGCAGGAGATGCCCAGATACTGCGCGCAGCCGGATACTTTCGGGTCATAGCTCAAACCGACCGCCGGAACCGCTCCGCAAACCGCATACAAAAGGCTGTGCAGGCGCATGGCAACCGTTGCCTTCGTCTGCCGCACAATGGCTATCTCAAGCTCCGCGTCTTCAATCTTGGGCAAGACCTTAAACGGTGCGTTCAGTCCGCGCGTTATGGGATCGGTTATCGATATATCCTTGTCATAGTTCATCGGCATGAACAGCGGAACAAGGCCGTATTTATCATAGCATATCTGCAGTGCCTTGCTTATCTCAACGCTCTTTTCCGCAAAGCCCGGCCAGTTTCTCAGACCAAGGCAGATATAATCAAGCTCGGGATCAATATCATTGTTTATCATAAACGATACAGCGTCGGCATCGCTCTTGCCGCGCAGATTCAAAACTGGATCGCCCGTAACGCTTATATTCGTCACCGTCACGCCGATCTCCCTTGCAAACTCAAGACTGAGCGGATCGCGAAGCGTTATGGCATCTGCACAGCGGTTTATTGTCGACGCCGCCAGCTTGCGGTCGTAGTCGTAATTGAGCGGACCCATGCCGCAGCCGTACATCTGAACCCTGCATCCGCATTTTTTCGCAAGCGACATAGTACGCAGATAGTACCACAGGCTACGGCGGCTCGTCACGTCCTGAATGAGGCTTCCGCCGCCGCTTATGAACAGCTTGGAGCGCCCAAGCTCACGCCGCAAGCGGAAAAACCGGCCTCGCTGTATTGCGCACAGCTCATGCATCGTCTTCGTGCGGCGCGCGTTTTTCGAAACAACGACAATGCGCATATCCGGATCTATCGACTTAAGCTGTCCGACGATTGCGGTAAGCAGGGCTTCGTCTCCGGAATTATCATGTCCGTACGCTCCGCAGATTACCACGCCGTTGCGCGGCTGTGACCTGCGTTTAAGTATGGTTTTATATATATCAATCTGCCGCCGGCAGGTACTTTCGGTTGAAAACTCGCGCTTTGCCTTCTCGTAAACCGCGTCTCCGAGCTTTTTGCGAAGCTCTTCGTTATCAGCCAGGATGAGAATGCAGCGGGACATTGTTTTATAATCCTGCGGATCGAACAGCAGTCCCGTTTCGCCGTTTATTATAATCCTCGGCAGACCGCCGACACGGGATGCCACCGTCGGTATTCCGACCCGCGCCGCCTCCGTGACCGCATAAGGGAAGGTTTCCGACAGGGAGCTTATGGCATTTATGTCAACGCTGGCATAGTAGCCGTCCATATCGTTAATCCAGCCGGCGAAAAAGACCCTGTCGCGAACACCCAGCTGCGAGCACAGGTCCTCGAGCATCTCCATTTCCATGCCGTCGCCGGCAATAAGCAGACGCAACTTCTCGTTTTTTTCGGCTGCCGCGGCAAAACCGCGCACCGTTGTGGCGACATCCTTGACAGGGTCAAGACGGGCGGCAATTCCGAGAACTATGCTGTCATCGGGGAAATCACAGCCTATCTTGTCAAACCACTCGCGTCGTGTAATGCTCGGAGCGGGACGGGAAAAATCAACGCCGTTATATATTGTCAGAAGATCGTTTGCGTCAAATCCGCGGTTTATAAGCGTCCGACGCATACTGTCGGAAACGCAGACGCGGTAGTCCATGTGGCGGATTGCCATTTTGTTGAGCTGCCCGTAGGTCATCGCCGCAAGCGGACGCCCGAGATAGTCAAGCTTATAATCGCTGTGAACGGTGCTTATAAACGGGATATCAAAATGCTTTTTTAATAATGCGCCCGTAAGGTTTGCGCGGCTTCCGTGGCAGTGGACTATGTCATAATTGCCTTTTTCTATCAGCTCGCGCGTTTTTTTCAGTCCTGTATTGAAGCCGCCGTCAAAAACATGGGTCGGAATGCCCATTTCGCGCGCTTCTTTTGAAAATTCCGCCTCCATATAGCAGACAAGGTCTGCGCGGATGTTCTCGTTAAGGCTTTGCAGAAGCGACAAAACATGCGTTTTCGCACCGCCCGAGTCTCCGCCGGAGATAAGATGTAAAACTCTCACTTCAGCCCCCACTTGTATCTTAGGGAAAGATAATATATAATATCAACAACACTGTATTATATAATAAGAACTATTTGAGGTCAAGGCAAATGACAACTATATACATGATACGCCATGCAGAGGCGGAGGGAAATCTCTACCGCATCGTACAGGGCCAGCTCAACAGCTTCATAACTCCGCGCGGACACAGGCAGATAGCCTGCCTTGCCGAGCGCTTCAAGGATGTGGCGCTTGACGCGCTGTACTCCAGCGACCTCCGCCGAACCGTCACCACGGCAGGAGCGATAACGAAATATCATAATTTGGAGATGCATCTCTCCGAGCGGCTCAGGGAGATAAACCTCGGCGTCTGCGAGGGCATGAGCTTCGGCGATATGTACAGATTTGACCCTGTGCAAATGGACAATTTCAACAATAACCCTGCTCAGTGGCGCGCACAGGGTGCGGAGACCTTTGCCGAATGCACCGAACGCATAGTGTCCGCCGTAACGGACATAGCCAAAGCAAACGACGGCAAGACCGTCGCTGTTGTATCCCACGGCATGGCCATACGCTCGCTGCTGGCATATATCCTAAATGTTGCAAGTGTTGACATTCCCCGACTTCCGCACGGCGACAACACGGCAGTCAGCAAGCTCATATATGACAGCGGCGCATTCACCGTTGAATATTATAACGACAATTCCCACCTTCCGCCGGAGCTTTCGACTTTTGCAAGGCAGAGCTGGTGGAAAAAAGAGACCCGCGGAGCAGATCCGAACAATCTCTATTACGAGCCTCTTGACCCGAACCGTGAGGGCGAGCTTTACAAGGAATTTTACGCCGCCTCGTGGAAGGCCGCGCACGGCGATCTTAAGGGCTTTTATCCCGAAACATATCTCGACTCGGCAAAACGGCACTTTGCCGTTGACGGCAATGCGATACTCAAGGCATATCGCTCCGACGGTGAGCTTGCCGGCATAGTGGAAACGGATGCAGAGCGCTCAAAGGGCGCGGGCGTCGGCTGGGTGAGCCTTATATGCATAAAAGAGCATCTTCGCGGAACGGGCCTCGGCACTCAGCTTCTGGGGCGCGCGATAACAAACTACGAAATGCTCGGGCGCGAAAAGGTTCGGCTTCATGTTTCCTCCGCGAACACCTCGGCAATCAGATTTTACGAAGACCTCGGCTTTGTCGTCCTCGGCAGCGAACCCGGCGCAGGTGCGCCGCTTTATCTGGTGGAAAAGAGATTTGAATAAATGTCAATGTGGAATGTAAACGCGCGCGTTGAAAAGCTCGATGCGCACGGCAGGCGCATAATAGCGGTTTCGGATATACACGCGAATATGCCGTATTTCAAGGGTCTTCTCGAAAAAATTAATTTCTCCGACAGCGATGAGCTTATCATCGACGGGGACTTCCTCGAAAAGGGCAAAAACAGCCTTGAGACGCTTCGCTTTATAATGAATCTGTCCTCGCACGGCAACTGCCATGCAATCTGCGGAAACTGCGACACATGGGCAGACGTGCTCGATTCCGAGCGGCGATACTGGGCGCCGCGCATTGTAAATTACATGCTCGACAAGCAGGGCGGTCTTATCTGGGACATGCTCGGAGAGCTGGGCGTTGAGATAACGCCGGAGCTGGACTTTCAGGCGCATATACCCGAGCTGTCGGAGCGCTTCGCTCCGGAATGGAACTTTCTGCACGGGCTTCCCCATGTGATAGAAACTGCGCACTATATCTTCGTTCACGGCGGAATAAAGCCCGATATACCCATCGAGCGGCAGCTCGGCGGCGACTGCATGAAGTTTGACGATTTCATGAGCTGCGGCTACAGCTTTGACAAGTGGGTCATCGTAGGACACTGGCCGGTTATGCTCTATCTGCCCGACCGCGTGTGCGCAAACCCGATAATCGACAGACAGCACCGCGTTATCTCCATCGACGGCGGCTGCTCACTGAAGGACGACGGGCAGTTAAATGCCCTGATTATCCCCTGCGAGGGCAGCGAGAATTTCTCGTTTGAGGCCTATGACCCGTTTCCCGTGCGCACGGTGAAAACCGCTCAGCACGGTGGGAATAAGAGCTATTATATCCGCTGGGGCGACAACGACGTGCAGGTTCTGCACCGCGGAAGGGAATTTTCCCTCGTGCGCCATGTCCGCACCGGATATGAGATGGAGGTCCTGACAAAATATCTTTACTCCGAAGAGGAGTTTTGCAAATGCAATGATTCGACAGATCTTGTGCTTGAACTCAGGGTCGGCGACAAAGTCGGCGTAGTCGAGGAGACATCCCGCGGTTGCCTTGTCAAGCACAACGGAACATCAGGTTGGTATTGGGGTGAGCTTATATAATGGAAGACCTTGAATTTTTGCCCGTATCGAGGGATGAGATGCACGAGCGCGGCTGGTGGTGGTACGATTTTCTTCTCGTTACGGGGGATGCGTATGTAGACCATCCGAGCTTCGGCACAAGCGTTATCGCGCGTGTTCTTGAAGCGGACGGCTATCGCGTGGCAATTCTCTCTCAGCCGGACTGGCATTCGGCAGATGCCTTCGCCGCGTTTGGCAGACCGCGTCTGGGCGTTATGATCGGCGCCGGCAACCTCGACTCGATGGTTGCGCACTACACTGCGGCGAAAAAGCGCCGCAGCGAGGATTTCTATTCTCCCGGCAAGAGGGCCGGACTGCGTCCGGACAGGGCCACGATTGTCTATGCAAACCGTGCCCGTGAGGCATTCGGTTCGGACGTTCCGATAATAATCGGCGGTCTTGAGGCTTCCCTGCGCCGCTTTGCGCATTACGATTACTGGGACGACAAGGTCCGCCGCTCGGTGCTCGTCGATTCCGGCGCGGATATGCTTATCTACGGCATGGGCGAAACGGCGTCCCGTGAGATAGCAAAGAGGCTTAAAAAGAAAATTCCCGTTTCCGAAATGCGCGATATTCGCGGAACTGCGTTCCTGGCACATGACGCTTCGGAATGCGCCTTTGAGAGCGTAACTCTGCCGTCGTTTGCCGATGTTTGCGACAGCAAGCGTTTTTATGCGGACGCGACGCGCATTGAATACGCCGAGCACGACCCCGTGCGTGGCAAGGCCCTGATTCAGGAGCACGACGGCAGGTATCTCATCGTCAATCCGCCTGCCATGCCGCTTGAGACGAAAGAGCTCGACCGCGTGGCGGAGCTTCCGTACACGAAGCAGTATCACCCGATGTATGAGCCGCTCGGCGGTGTTCCGGCAATCGAGGAGGTCAAATTCTCCGTCATTCACAACCGCGGCTGCTTCGGCGGATGCAACTTCTGCGCACTGGCCTTTCATCAGGGCCGAATGGTAACAAGCCGCAGTCACGAGAGCATTATCCGCGAGGTCACGGCACTGACGAAATTTCCGGATTTCAAGGGCTATATAAACGACGTCGGAGGCCCTTCGGCAAATTTCCGCCACCATTCATGCAAAAAGCAGGCCAAATGCGGCATGTGCGCCGACAGGCGCTGTCTTGCTCCGACGCCCTGCCCGAATCTGGACGCGGACCACTCTGATTATCTGGCCCTTCTGCGCAAGCTGCGCCAGATTCCCGGAATAAAAAAGGTTTTCGTCCGCTCGGGAATAAGATATGACTATATGCTCGAGGATAAAAACGACGATTTCTTCGCCGAGCTGGTGAAATATCATATATCCGGCCAGCTCAAGGTCGCGCCCGAGCACTGCATTGACAGCGTGCTCGATTACATGGGCAAGCCGCACATCGGCGTGTACGAAAAGTTCATGGATAAATACAAAAAGCTCAACACCCGCTTTTCCAAGGAGCAGTATGTCGTGCCGTATCTTATGTCCTCGCATCCCGGCAGTACGCTCAGCGACGCCGTGGCGCTTGCCGAATACCTCAACAAAATGGGGCGGCAGCCTGAGCAGGTGCAGGACTTTTATCCGACGCCGGGCACTGTTTCGACCTGCATGTATTACACGGGGATAGACCCGATGACCATGAAATCGGTGTATGTGGCAAAAACATTCCACGAAAAGGCCATGCAGCGCGCGCTGCTGCAGTGGAAAAGGCCTGATAAGCGCAAGCTCGTCATAGAAGCGCTCAAAGAAGCCGGAAGAGAGGATCTCATCGGCTACACTCCGGAGTGTCTTGTGCGTCCCGACCGTCCGCCGAGAGCAAAAAATCAGGAGAAAAGCAAAGCTGCGGAAAAACCGCAGATAACAAAAAAAGCCGGTTACGCCAAGGGCTGGGCAAAGCCCAAGCCGAAGAAAAACGCAAAGCCGGGGAAAAAGAAAGGAAAATGAGCCATGAAGTATAAGAGATTCGGAAACACCATCGTTGTGCGCATCGACCGCGGCGAGGAAATACTCGACAAGATCCGCGAGCTTGCACTGAAAGAGAACATTAAGCTCGCCTCGGTTACGGCACTCGGCGCGACAAACGACTTCACCGTCGGCGTGTTCAACACAAGCGAGAAGAAGTATTATTCAAACGAATTCAAAGGCGCGTTTGAGATAGTCTCCCTGACCGGCACCATAAACACCATGGACGGACAGTTCTATACGCACATTCACATGTCCGCAGGCAGTGAAAAGGGTGAGGTCTTCGGCGGACATCTCAACCGTGCGGTGATATCCGCAACCTGCGAGATGATAGTTACTGTTATAGACGGGGAGGTAGACAGATACCACGACGAAGACGTGGGACTTAATCTGTTCAAGCTGTGATGGAGATACTTGCTTATTATCTTGCGGCGGTAAATATAATTTTATGCGCCCTGATGGGCATAGACAAGGCTCTGGCAAAAACGCGCAGCCGCCGCATCCCGGAAAAAACTCTCTTTGCTCTGGCGATTATAGGCGGCGGACTCGGCGGCACGGTGGGCATGTATTCCTTCCACCATAAGACTCTGCACAAAGCGTTTGCCATAGGCTTCCCCCTGCTTGCGGTAATTCAGATTGCCGCCTGCGCATTTTTAGTCATAAAGTTCGGATAAGAAAGAAGAACCCCCAAAATGAAAGAAAAAATCAAAGGACTGCTGCTGTGCCTGATTATCGCAGTCCCTGCGTGGCTGCTCGGCCGCAAATTTGCCGTTGTCGGCGGCCCTATTATTTCAATAATTTTCGGCATGATTGTCGGCATGCTGCTGAAGAATCGTGCGCCGTTTGACGCCGGCATAAAATTCACATCGAAGAAAATTCTCCAGTGGGCTGTCATACTGCTCGGCTTCGGCATGAATCTGAGCGTTATCGGCAAAACGGGCGTACAGTCGCTGCCCATTATACTCAGCACAATAAGCACCTCGCTGATTGTCGCATTTGTTCTGTGCAAGGCGCTTAAAATTCCGTCGAAGATTTCCACGCTTATCGGTGTCGGCTCGTCCATTTGCGGCGGCTCTGCCATCGCGGCGACCGCACCTGTCATCGATGCAAGCGACGAAGAGGTCGCGCAGGCGATATCGGTCATCTTCTTTTATAATGTCATTGCCGCGCTCGTCTTTCCTCTGATCGGAACATTCATCGGATTTTCGACGACATCCGGCGAGGCATTCGGAATTTTTGCCGGAACAGCCGTAAATGACACTTCGTCTGTTACTGCCGCCGCGTCCACATGGGACAGCATGTGGGGTCTCGGAACGGAAACCCTCGACAAAGCCGTCACGGTCAAGCTTACGCGCACTCTGGCGATTATACCCATTACGCTCGTCCTCGCATTTATACGCTCAAAGAAATCGGCAGGGGAATCCGGGCAGAAGGTCAGCATTAAAAAAGTCTTCCCGATGTTCATCCTTTACTTTGTCCTCGCCTCGGTCATAACAACAATAGCGCAGGCACTGGGCGTCGATGCAAGCGTGTTTTCACCGCTCAAGGAGCTGAGCAAATTTATGATAGTCCTTGCCATGGCGGCAATCGGGCTGAACACAAACCCCGTAAAGCTTATCAAAACAGGCGGCAAGCCGCTGCTTCTCGGGTTCTGCTGCTGGGTCGGCATAACAGGCGTTGCGATTGCAATGCAGCATGTTCTGGGACTGATTGCATAAAGTATTAATTCGGTAAAATTTTGTTGTTGATATTTTGAATATGTTTCTGTATAATGCCTCTGTTATGGACAAAATCACAGCATTATTTTCACCGGAGGTTAACTATGATTGAACTTACAATGCAGGTCAGCGAATTTGACTATACCGAAACGCTCGACAAATTCCTGCCGGATTTGATAAAAATTCTGTCCGAAAGCGAAGGCGTCAATCCCCTGATTCGCAAGTGCGTCGGCGCGTCTCCCGAATTTTCCAAGAAAATCGTCAAGGGCATTCTCGGCGCGATGAGCGCAAAGCAGAAGGAGGCACTTACGGTCAAATTCCTGAACGTCTATGCCGAAAAGCTTGTTTCTCAGGTAAACGATGTTGCCGCGAAGAACGGCATCGTCATTACACTTGACAATGCAAGGGCATCTATAAGATAAAAAGGCAAAATTCAAGGTCAAGCAAAGCGCCCGTCGGAAAGCTCTCCGACGGGCGTTTTCTATATCTCTATATCTCTTCAACGGGTATGCTTATCTGCGTTACGAATTTTTCGGGGTCGTTTGTCAGGCCGTAGTCTATCATCGTGACCTCCCGTGAAAAGCCGGCAGGCCGCAGGCCGTGCGCGCGCATATACTCTGCCAGTTTTTCATACTGCGCGGCGGCTTCTTTGTGGCTTCCCGTGTATCGCAGGCAGACACAGCGCGCTTCGGGCATTATGCGTGCGCCGTCGATATTCTCTTCATCGTCCAGGATCAGAAAAACGCAGTCATATTTGTCATATCTTCCGCCGAGGAGATTTTCGCGTGAAATTCCGACGCCGACCTTACCGAGAAACACCGCCGTATTTTCCCTGACATCGAGCTTTCGTATCGGCAGCTCCATATCCAGCGCATTCTCAAGTCTTATCGGCTTTTCAAGCCACAGCAGATGCCGCTGCGGCAGTTTTTTCTCCTCTATTATATCCAAAGGCGCACTTTTCGCATCGTTTATCATGCTCAGGCGGTTGTCGATCTTGCGCTCTATGTTTTCAAGCTCGGTTTTTCTCTTTTCAATCTCGGCCTTCTGAGCAATGAGCTTCTGCTCCATGGCATCGATATCCCGATTTTTCAGAAATTCGCCTATCGTCGGAAGCGGCATATCCAGCATACGGAGATACCTCACGGTGTTCAGCGGCTCAAACTGCCGGACGCTGTAATAGCGATATCCGGTTTCCGGATCGATATATTCCGGCCTGACCAGCCCCAGCGTCTCATAGTGTCTGAGTGTCCCGACGCTGAGATTAAACAGCTTTGCCGTCTGTCCGATTGAAAAAAGAGCGTCTTTATCCAAGCCCGTGCACCGCCTTCCCTCCGCGTTTTATTATCCTGTAGGCAACAATGCATATAATAACCTGCAGCAGCGATCCGGCGGCGGTTGCAAGTCCCATCGGAAACAGTGTCGTCGGGAACATTTTCGACATGAAATACGCACCCGGAACACGCACAAGGGCAACGCCGGAAATATTATGCACGAACGAAATTATAGACCTGCCGCAGGCGCAGAAATAGCCGCTGAAGCAGAAGTGAACCCCGGCAAATGTGCAGTCGAGTATATATCCGCGCAGATACTGTCCGCCGGAGATAATGACATTTTCGTCGGATGTAAAAATGCCGACGGCTCCCTCGGAGACGAATTGAATGACTATGCTTATAATCACGCCGAAGCCGGCCGCGATTGCAATCGAATACCATAGCGTCTTTTCCGCTCTGTCGAGCTTGCCGGCGCCGATATTCTGAGCGCCGAGAGCCGAGACCGTTGACAGCATCGACGACGGAACAAGGAACAGGAAGCTTATAATCTTCTCCACGATGCCGACTGCCGCCGAATCTGTCAGACCGCGGCGGTTTGCTATGACGGTTATGATAATGAACGCAATCTGTATAAGTCCGTCCTGAAGCGCAACGGGTACGCCTATTCCGAGAAGCTGCCCCATAACGGCTCTCTGCGGACGAAGGTCTCGTCGGGAAACGGCAATGCTCTTATGGCGTCTGATTGCTATAAAGGCAACCGCCACGCTTATCGACTGCGACAGCGTCGTGCCGAGCGCCGCACCGGCAGGGCCGAGGTGCATCGCACCCATGAAAAGATAATCCAGTGCGATATTTGCCGCACAGGCAATCGCGATAAAAAACATCGGGCTTTTGCTGTCGCCCATGCCGCGAAAGACCGAGCTTATGATATTATACGCCGTGATAAACGGAATCCCGATAAAACATATCATAAGATATCTGACCGTGCCGTCCACCGCCTCCGTCGGCGTTGACATGACCGACACGATGGGCCGAACCAGCAGAATAAGAATAACCGTCAGCGCGAGCGAAACGAGCATGAACAGCGTAACGGTGTTTCCTATGCACACCGATACCCGTTTTTTATCTCCCGCTCCGACGGCTCTGCCTATTGACACCGTCGTACCCATCGCAAGCCCGACTATCACAACCGTGAGCATGTGCATGACCTGACTGCCTATCGACACTGCCGTCGTCGATGCGACTCCCTCGAACTGCCCGATTATAAACAGATCCGCAAGGCCGTACAGTGTCTGCAAAAAATATGACAGGAAATACGGCAGCGAAAATATGACAATGTTTTTGAATACGCTGCCCGTAGTTAAATTCCGCTCCATAAGCATCACCTCTGCTGATAGATATATTAAACTCTATAACTATTGTAGTGTCAAGGGCATAAAATATCCGTCCCGAGAAAATTCGGGACGGATATTAAATTAAATTATTCGATATTTTTTCAAAAGCTCTTAGGTAATTCTTTGCGCGCCGCTGCTCCCTCCGCAAAAATTAATATCACATCACAATCATAATCACACCAGGGTGCCGATGCCGATAACGCCGTATGTTACGGCAAGGACAATAATCCCGGCAACGGCAACGCCCATGCCTATAGCCGGCAGGGCTCTCATAAGGCGCATATTCATAAGCGAGGCGACCAGCGCACCCGTCCATGCACCCGTGCCTGGCAGCGGTATGGCAACAAGAACAAACAGCCCCCAGAAGCTGTACGCATCGACATGCCCTCGTATGTGTAATTATATCTCATGCCCGTGCCGCTCACCCAGGCG
>CAVAPG010000008.1:0-27292 GCA_963590435.1 bacterium | reverse complement strand
TGGTAAATACGGATAAGCGCAAGCAGAAGCTTTTTCATTTTTGTTCATCGCCTCTCAGAATTCCGAGCTCTGCGCAGGCGTGCAGAAAAGCGCGTTCCATCTTGGAATAGTCGCCGTCAACACATCGGCTGCGTGCGACAATGACCATATCGACATTGCCGCGAAGCTTATCGGAATTAAGTCTGTATATCTCCCTGAGTCTGCGGCGGATGCGATTTCGCACGACTGCCTTGCCCAGCTTCGTGGACACGGTGTAGCCCACGCGGCGGCACCCCTTAGGACTTTTGAGAGCGTACACGACCATATAGGGCGTAACAGCGGTCTTACCTTTGTTATAAAGCCGCTTAAACTCATAATTCTTTTTCAGAGTTGACCTGAAATCCAATTATTCCACCCTTGCTTTCCGTTATCTCAGCAAACACATTAAGGGCAGCACGGGTTAGACTTTTGTCGATTCAGCTGCCCTAAAAATTTATTTGCTTTTCCTGCTCGAAGCCGCCAAATCAGGCGCTCAGCTTTGCTCTGCCCTTTGCTCTGCGGCGGGCGAGGACCTTACGGCCGTTTGCGGTAGCCATTCTTTTGCGGAAGCCGTGCTCTTTTTTGCGCTGACGCTTCTTAGGCTGATAAGTACGAAGCATTTCTCTGCACTCCTTTCAGAATAATACTCAACATTGAGCCGAAGCTCAAAGTAGTTGACAATGCAATAAACTTCCGATGCTCAAAAACATCGGAAGCTTATTATATACGATGCGCTTTTGCCGTGTCAAGGTTTTTTTATTTATAGCCTGCGGAGGCAGGCACATCCGGGTAGCGTGGACGCACCTGCCGCCGCGGCGTTTTTATGCCTTGAGCTGAAGGTCCTCGCCGCGCAGATACTTGCCGAGCGGCTTCCAGAGAAGTACACCAATGACGAGAATTGCCGCCATATCGATGAGCATGTATGCGCCGTTATACAGTGCCGAATAGAACCACGGAGTTGTCATGGTCATGTTGAAGAAGGTCTCCGGCATGTACTCTGCCCAGACGGTTGCGCCGACAACATAGTGGACAAGGAAGCGTGCGACACAGCCGACGACAGTTCCGATGAAGAAGCCGTTCTTCTTGCCCTTGAACAGGCCGGCAAGACCGAGAACTGTGTAAGCGATGATATAGTCGCCGAGCATTGACTGCCAGCCGACTGCGATTCCGCCTTCGAGCATGAGCTGAATTACTCCGTAGACGAAGCTTGCCGCCATGGACGGGCCGAAGCCCCAGCGGATGCAGAAAATAAAGATCGGCAGCATTGCCAGATCAAACGAGCCGCCCTGGGGCATCTTCCAGATGGGCAACAGGCTCAGCACCGTCGCCAGTGCGATGAAGATTGCGCCTTCGCATATGCAGCGAAGCGTGAGACCGGATTTTTTCATTTTGCTATTCCTCCTAAGAAATAAGAAAAACCGCACTGCAAAAGCAATGCGGTCATAGGAAAACGATTGAATATGAATTTTCGTTTCCTACGCCGGCATTACCCGGATCAGGTTCGAGGGTCTCGGAAATTCAATTCTTTCCGTCTCAGCCGAGAAAAACTCAGCACCCCTTTTGCGGATATGATTTTATTACCGTGTTCGTAATTTGTCAAGATAATCGGTGAAAAATTTCTGCTTCGGAAGCCAGTTGAGAAGCGGAAGTCCGGCAATGAACATGACGGCGGCCTCGCCGAGCGCCACCTCGCCGGCAAAAACGGCAAAAGCTCCGAAATTTTTGACAGGATTAAGTCCTGCAATGACAATCGTCAGCATTGCACCGACAATGAGGGCATTCCACACGACGGGCATAAGGCAGGCGAGCAGCTTTTTATTATGCTTTCCGCACCATGAGATGCACAGGCAGGCTATAAGCGTTGCAAGCGAGCCGAAAACAATGTCCGGCACTCCTGCGGAGCTTGCAATATTCGCAACCGCGCAGCCGAAGAAAAGCCCCCATGTCGTGCAGGGCATGAAAAACGGCAATATGCACAGCACCTCGGATATTCTGCACTGCACCGGTCCGTAGCTTATCGGTGCGAGGACCATGGTCAGCACGGCATACAAAGCCCCGATGATTGCGGCGGTTACTAAGTTTCTTGTTGTTTTATTCATTATCGCTGTTGCTCCCGTTAAGCGAAAATACGCATCCGCAGTATTCCTGGCGGTACAGGCCGTATTTTTCGGAAAGAATTATCGAGCGGTGGTTCCCCTCGCGTTTTTTAAACTCCGAAGGCAGCCAGTTCACATTATATTTTTGCGCGGCCTCACGGCCTATTGCGTTTATGGCAACGGCATCCTTGCGCGATGACACGGTGAGCGTCGTGCAGAACCAGTCAAAGCCCTGCTCGGCGGCAATGCGCGCAGTCTCTTCAAGGCGGATGCGGAAGCATTCGAGGCATCTTCTGCCCTCCTCGGGCTCGTTTTCCAATCCCTTTATGCGCGAGAAATAATCCTCACTGCGCCATGGCAGAATCATGAGCTTTGCCGGCGAACCGTCCTCTGCCAGACATGATATGAGCTGCTTTTGCGTGTCAAGGCGTTTGTCGTATTCGCTCTCCGGCCATAAATTGGGGTTATACCACAAAACAGTCACTTCAAAATATTTTGCCAGCAGCTCGATAACGGAGCTTGAGCACGGGCCGCAGCAGCTGTGAAGCAATATCCTCGGCTTTGTCTGTCCGAAGCCGGCTACTGTCTTATCGAATTTTCTGAAAAAATTTTCTCTGTTCATATCTGCGCCTCTTTGAAAAACGCACACATTATAATATATATACAATTTTCCTGTCAACCGATTATTGTTCGCCGACGGCTAACTATTGTATCATAAGCTGTCATGGCGTATAATGTCCGCGAAAGAAGGCTTGGTTATGTGGATTTTATATGCTGTCGGCTCGGCATTTTTCGCCGGACTGACTTCCATACTCGCAAAATGCGGCATCAGGAAAACCGATTCCGATGCGGCAACGGCAATACGGACAATCGTTGTTTTAATATTCTCCTGGCTTATGGTGTTCATCGTCGGCTCTGCACCGACAATAAGCTCGCTGAGCGGCAAAACATGGCTGTTTCTCGTACTTTCGGGACTTGCAACGGGCGCGTCATGGCTGTGTTATTTCAAGGCCCTGCAGATGGGCGATGTGAATAAAGTCGTTCCGATTGACAAATCAAGCACCGTTCTCACGATACTGCTCGCTTTTATTTTCCTCGGCGAGGAGATAAGCGCCCTGAAGCTTGCCGCGGTTGTTCTTATCGGCGGCGGAACATTTATGATGATCGAGAAAAAGGACACACAGAAAAACGGTGCCAACGGCGGCGGCTGGCTTGTATACGCGCTTTTATCGACGGTTTTTGCAAGTCTGACGGCTATACTCGGCAAGCTCGGTATAGAGGGCGTTGAGTCAAACCTCGGCACTGCCATACGCACCTGCGTTGTCCTCGTCATGGCATGGCTTGTCGTGTTCGCAAAGGGCAAGAAGCATGTCCTTCGCGAGGTTCCGAAAAACGAGCTCGGCTTCATATGCCTGTCCGGACTTGCAACGGGCGGCTCGTGGCTTTGCTATTACAAGGCTCTGCAGGACGGTCTTGCAAGCGTTGTTGTTCCCATCGATAAGCTGAGCATTCTTGTTTCCATTGCTTTTTCGTACATAGTTTTTCACGAACGCCTGACGAAAAAATCCGCCGCCGGCTTATGCTTTATCGTCATCGGAACGCTCCTGATGATATTATAGCCGACCGAGCTTTTCCCGAAAACGACATAGAACGACATAGAATTTATATCAAAACCGCCCGTGAGGAAAACCCACGGGCGGAATTTTTGCGATTTAATTTATTTATCCAGTGCAATGCCGATAAGTGCCTGCTTTATGCGGAATATCTGCGTTGCCTGCGCAACGTTGAAATCATCAAGCTGCTTGTTCAGCTTATCGATTGCTGCAAGCTGCTTCTGGGTCAGGCCGAGGTTGCCGTCGCCGGTTTCGGCCTTGCGGCTTATAACCACGGCATCTGCTTCAATTTCGGCCTTTTTTATTATCTCGGCGGCATCAGCGTTTGCCTTTTTTATTAATTCGTCCGCCTTCTCCTGAGCATTTACGACAAGCTCGGCAAGCTTTTCCTTGGAAAAAGCTATATCATCAAGCTGCCTGCGCAGTTCATTATTTTCCTCCACAAGCTGCGAAAACGCTTCCCTGAGCTCCTGCATTTTCGCATCGACCTTATTGGCGTTGTAATATTTCTGCTTTGCGATCTCAAAACCGAGCTCGTCAAAGATCTCCATCGTCACTGCCATGATTCTTCCCCCTAAACCTCCGGATATCGTTTAATATACCGCAGTGATGAAAAAATTTCAATCAACTTTTTTCATAATATTCTTAAAAATACAGACGAAATGCAATATAGGTATTGACAACGCGCAAAATTATTAATAATATGTTAACAACTTTTTGCCGCTTGGCGTAAGATAACTAACATTTCAGGGGATATGACATGAAAAAATCAGCTCTTACCACCACCATAAGCATTCTGCTCATCGTGGCAAGCCTGTTTGCGCTTGCGGCCGTCGGCTTCGGCGTCAGGGACGGACTGGCAATAAAGCAGTATAAAGAAGAGGACGCAAAATCCGCGGATGTCGTGGGTGAGCTTGAAAAGGCCATCGGTCAGCTCAAGGAAAACGAAACCGCATATCTTGAAGGCGTTGTAAGCTACAACACCGGCCTTAGCGACTACGCGGCGGGACAGAAGGCCTATAACGAGGGCAAGGCAACGCTTGATCAGGGATATAAGGACTACGAAGAAGGCAAGGCCACCCTCGAGCAGGGTTATAAAGATTATGCCGAAGGTCAGAAGGCTCTTGAAGAGGGCCGCGCAAAGATTGCCGCCGGTCAGGCGCAGATTGATGCAAACACCGAGGCATACAACGAGGGCAAGGAAATGCTTGCAAAGATTGAGCCGCTTATGCCGCTGCTCAACACATATGTTCAGTTCCGTGACGGATCTGTCGCAAAGCTGCCGGGCTTCAGCAATGCTCAGGCGTGGTTTGCGTCCGCGGTCGCTCCGCTTGCAAAGCAGCTCGGGCTCAGTATCCCCGATGATGTAACCGACTTCCCGGCATATATTCAGAACATGGTCGCCGAGGGTCAGGCAAAGCTCAAGCAGTATGAGGACGGTCTGAAGGAGCTTGAAGAGGGCAAGGCCGAGCTTGCAGCCGGCGAGCAGAAGCTTGCCGAGGCCGAAGCCCAGTTGGCGCAGGGCGAAAAAGACCTTGCCGCCGGCAAAAAAGCCCTTGAAGACGGCGAGGACGAGCTTGCAGCTGGTGCACAGGAGCTTGCCGACGGTGCAGCCCAGCTCGAAGAGGGCAACAACAGCCTTGAGACCTTTGAAAACGGCATGACTCTTGTAAACGAATACACCATGGTCTGCTTCACCAACAAGCCGATTTACCGCCATAACGGTGACATGGCCGTGCCCGGACCGGAGCAAAGGCTCGGCTCGGATTACGACTGGAAAAAATATGACGAGAACGGCAATCTCGTAACAATGCGCAACGGTGAGCCGTATCTCGACCTCGACAAATGTCTTGAGGTCTGCGCAAGCTTCCGTGAATCCGTTGCCGAACACGTTGCCGATGTGACGCACGAGCTGTATATGCGTCTTGGTCTGTACGCCACACTCGCTGTTGCAGCGGTGCTCGGGATAATCGGCGGAGCTCTCGGTCTGGCAGGCAAAAAAGGCTCCTTTACGCTCGGAATAATCACCGCCGTTCTGGCCGTCGGCTGCAACATATTCGGTCTGCTCACGCGCTACCACGGCTACACATACCCGCTCAAGGACGGAACGTATTCCGGCACGCTGCAGCTTATTGCGATAATAACCTTTGCCCTTGTCGCCATAGGCTTCTTAATCGTAATCACCTCGGCGAAGAACGAAGCGGCGAAAAATGCCGCCGCGGAAGCCGTGGAGACAGAATAACTTTTCACGTACATTGAGCTTCCCACCGATTCGGGAAGCTCGTTTTATAAATAACAATAGTTGCATAAAATCAAATCTGTTATATACTGATGTCAAGATTACTCTGTTTCGGAGGCTGCTATGACTGACAGAAAGCTTAACCTCACAATGCTGTGCGATTATTATGAGCTCACAATGGGCAACGGATATTTCGACCACGGCATGGGAGATAAAATTACTTACTTTGACGTTTTTTACCGTCAGAATCCCGACAACGGCGGATTTGCAATCGCCGCAGGTCTTGAGCAGGTGGTTGAATATATCCGGAACCTGCATTTCGACGACGAGGACATAGAATATCTGCGCGGCAGGAATATGTTCTCCGAGCAGTTCCTTGAATATCTGCGCAATTTCAAATTCGAGGGTGACATCTGGGCAGTTCCGGAGGGAACTCCGGTGTTTCCGCGTGAGCCTCTCATGGTTGTGCGCGCTCCGGCAATCCAGGCCCAGCTTATAGAGACATATGTTCTGCTTGAAATTAACCACCAAAGCCTTATCGCAACAAAGGCAAACAGAGTCTGCCGCGCTGCCGAGGGCAGGGTTGTGCTCGAGTTCGGCTCCCGCCGCGCCCAGGGCATAGACGGTGCGGTCACGGGTGCAAGGGCGGCTTTCATAGGCGGCTGTGCCGGTACGGCATGCGCCCTTTCCGATACGCGCTACGGAGTTCCCGCCGGCGGCACGATGGCGCACTCATGGGTTCAGATGTTCGACTCGGAATACGAGGCGTTCAAGGCATACTGCCAGACATATCCGAGCAATGCCGTTCTTCTGGTTGACACGTATAATTCGCTCAAAAGCGGCGTTCCCAACGCCATACGCGCCTTTAATGAGGTTCTTAAGCCGCTTGGCATAACAAAATGCGGCATCCGCTTTGATTCGGGCGATATGGCATATCTGACGAGAAAGGCGCGCGCAATGCTCGATGAGGCAGGCTGGCCCGAGTGCAAGATAACCGTATCGAACTCGCTTGACGAGAGACTTATAACCGAGCTTCTGCTTCAGGGCGCGAAGATTGACTCCTTCGGCGTGGGCGAGAGACTCATAACCGCAAAGTCCGACCCCGTGTTCGGCGGCGTATACAAGCTGTGCGCTGTCGAGGATGACAAGGGGCAGATAATCCCAAAGATTAAGATCAGCGAAAACGTCGGCAAGATTACAAACCCGGGCTTTAAGAAGCTCTATCGATTCTTCGACCGTGAAAACGGCATGGCAGAGGCAGACTATATCTGCATGCATGACGAGGTTGTTGACGACTCAAAGCCGCTTGAGATCTGCGATCCCGAGGCGCGCTGGAAGCGCAAGACGATGGAAAACTTCAATGCGCAGGAAATGCTTGTTCCCATATTCGAAAAGGGCAAGCTCGTATACGACCTGCCGTCACTTGACGATATACGCCGCCGCTGTGCATACGAGGTTTCGACGCTCTGGCCGGAGGTCAAGCGTTTTGATTTCCCGCATCAGTACTATGTCGACCTGTCCGAAAAACTCATGTCACTGAAAGACGAGATGCTTGAAGCAAGGAGATAATAATATGGATTCTGCCCACCGCCACGAACACATAATGAATGCGCTCAGGGAAAGTGACCGTCCCGTCAGCGCAACGGTGCTCGCAAACAAGCTGTCGGTCAGCCGTCAGATTATCGTCGGAGATGTCGCGCTTCTTCGTGCCTCCGGTGAAAAAATTCTGGCAACCCCGCGCGGCTATGTCCTCGACCGCTCAGACCGCAATAAGCACCGCACGGTCGCCTGCATACACGACCTTGACAGCATGCAAGACGAGCTTAATATCATGGTTGACAACGGCTGCACCGTTATGAATGTCATTGTCGAACATCCCCTGTACGGTCAGCTGACAGGTCCTTTGCAGCTGTCAAACCGCTATGAGGTTTCGCAGTTTGTCAAAAACTGCAATGAGCAGGGCGCAAGCCCTCTGTGCACGCTCACGTGCGGAATTCATCTGCATGTCCTCTCCTGCCCCGACGAGGAATGCTTCGAGCGGACAAAAAAGGCTCTCGCCGATGCCGGTTTCCTCTACACCGACGGAAAAGCCTGATTTGGGCATTGACAAATTGAATAAATAGATATAAAGTAGACTACACACATGTCAAGACATGAATAGTCTGCTTTATTTTTTGAGGTGAATTATGGCCAAGCTGAAATCATTCTTCAAACGCAAGGATATCGAGATAAGCCTCAAGCGCTACGGCATTGACGCACTCGGCGCCATGGCGCAGGGTCTGTTCTGCACGCTTCTCGTCGGCACGATTCTCGACACGCTCGGCACGCAGCTGGGTATATCGTTTCTCACGACACCGCTCGTTGAGATAAGCGGCACGGGGTATACAATAGGCAAATTCGCCTCTGCGATGGTCGGACCTGCGATGGCCGTTGCCATAGGCTATGCACTGCACGCGCCGGCCATGGTGCTGTTTTCGCTTATTCCGGTCGGCTATGCAACGAACGTCATGGGCGGCGCAGGCGGTCCGCTTGCGGTTTATGTCGTCGCCATTATTGCCGCGGAGTTCGGCAAGATGGTTTCAAAGGAGACCAAGATAGACATTCTCGTAACGCCGATAGTTACGATTCTCATCGGTGTAGGCGCGGCGTATTTCATTGCCGCACCAATAGGCAGCGGCGCAATGGCCGTCGGAACGCTTATAAAATGGGCAACAACGCAGCAGCCGTTTGTAATGGGCGTGCTCGTCTCGGTGATAGTCGGCATCGCGCTGACTTTGCCGATATCCTCTGCCGCAATCTGCGCGGCTTTGAGTCTGACGGGACTTGCCGGTGGAGCGGCTCTGGCCGGATGCTGTGCCAACATGGTCGGCTTTGCAGTGGTTTCGTTTAAGGAAAACGGCTGGGGCGGCATAGTCTCGCAGGGGCTGGGAACATCAATGCTACAAATGGGCAATATCGTCCGCAATCCGAAGATATGGATACCTGCCATTGCCGCAAGCGCGATAACCGGTCCTATTGCAACATGCCTGTTCAAGCTTGAGATGAACGGTGCGGCGGTGTCATCGGGCATGGGCACCTGCGGTCTTGTCGGTCCGATAGGCGTGTGGACTGGTTGGTCTAACCCCTCGGCGGAGGCCGTTCTTGACGGTGCAAAGGCGATAAGTCCCACGGCGGTTGACTGGATAGGGCTTGCCCTTATCGCCATAGTTTTGCCGGCTGTCCTGTCATGGCTTTTCGGAAAGCTCTGCCGTAAGCTCGGCTGGATAAAGGACGGCGACATGAAGCTTAATTAATCGGATATTGACTCATCCTCAAAATACACAAAAATCCCTCGGAGGCTTATGCCTTCGAGGGAAACTTATTTTTCACGGTACTATTTCTATTTCGTCGCCGGTTTTTATCTTGCCTGACTCGAGGACCTTTACGAATATGCCCTCGCGCGGCATGACGCAGTCACCTGCGGCCTTGCGTATTGCGCAGTCGCTGTGGCATTCCTTGCCTATCTGGGTAACCGAGCACAAGGCAGAGCCTATGCGCAGCTTTGTTCCAACCGGAAGAGTGTGAACCGCCATGCCCTCAACAAGAATATTCTCGGCAAAGGCGCCGTGCTTCAGCTCAAAGCTCAGCTTTTCCTGCAGCTTTTGGACACTGTCTACCGACAGCAGGCTCACCTGTCTGTGCCAGTTTCCGGCATGGGCATCGCCCTCGATGCCCCAGTCCTTTTTCAAAAAGGCCTCGGGAATTTCATGCTTTTGTATTCCTCGGACCTCGCTTATGCAAATTGCGGCTATCTTTGCCATGTTTCAGCCTCCTATCCGATACATGCTTCGTTTGGCTTCGCTTCTCTCGCTTGCCGAAAGCGCCACGTGCTTTTCCGGCTTATGCGACACCGCCTTTTCAATCGCGCTGCAAAGCCCTTTTCCGTGCAGACCTCTGATTGATATCTCCTCGGCGGAGTGTAGACAGGGCTTCAGGCAGCCGTCGGCTGTCAGGCGAAGGCGATTGCACTCGGCGCAGAAATGATTGCTCAGCGGACTTATCAGTCCGACCTCACCGAGCGCTCCGGGGAGCTTATATAAGCGCGCAACCGTGTGTTTTTCGCTTGGCACTGAACTCAGCTGCGGCAGCCTGTCAAGCACCGTGCTGTTTGGGATAAATGCCTCGGCGCTGAACTCTCCTGCCGTGTCGCCGATCGGCATAAGCTCTATGAATCTTATCTGCAAGGGGTATCTGAGCGTAAGCTCCGCAAGCGGAATGATTTCATCGTCGTTAAAGCCGCCGATGAGCACGGTGTTGAGCTTAACGGGAGTCATGCCGGCATCAAATGCCGCGCGTATACCGTCTATGGCGTCCGAAAGGCGTCCGCCGCGCGTTATCTTTCCGTACTTTTCGGCGTCGAGAGTATCGAGGCTTATGTTTATCCTGTGTATTCCGGCTTTGAACAGCTCGCCGGCAATCGGCGCGAGCAGGGTTGCGTTTGTCGTAAGACTCATATCTTCGATTCCGCGGATTTTTCCGAGCTCGCGTACAAGCGGGACAATATCGTTTCTGACCAGCGGCTCACCGCCGGTTATGCGCAGCTTTTTCATTCCCAGAGATGCCGCAGCAGATGCTATCTCGACAAATTCCTCCGCGCTCATCGCCGTGCGGCAGGGGCATTGCTTCATTCCGTCGGCAGGCATGCAATACGCGCATTTGAGGTTGCAGGCATCGGTCACAGACATGCGCAGGTATTCAATTTTTCTGCCGTATGCGTCAATCATTTTTCGCTTTCGCCGTCCGGTGCCTTGAGATATGCGCTCAGGTCAAGATATTCGCCGAGCTTGTAGTCCATTTCAATCGGTCTGAAGCCGAGGAACATGCCCGGCGTGAATGTTAGCTCGCCGATATAAACGCGTCCGTTTACCTCATAGAAATCTATTCTCACAAGCGGGAAGTCCTTTGCGAGTTTTCTGCACAGGCGCTTCATTTCCTTGAGCTTTTCGGGCTTTTTGGGGTGCGCGGCGGTCTTTTTGCCCTTGCGCATAACGGGAATGCAGTTCCAGTTCATATCGACGAAGGTGCGCGTCTGCGCTCTCGCCTTGCGGTCGCTTACAACGAGGGCGAACTTCGGTTCGCCGTTGCAGCAGTAGAACTTATAATCGTCAACGCTGCCGCCCTCCTCGCTCTCGAGCAGCTCCTCGATGACTATCATAGGCTCGATCTTTTCATCGGTAATGCACATGTTCTGATAATAATATGTGCACCAGGGGTAGAGCCACGTCGTCATCATTACCTTGAGATGGTCAATGCAATATGTGCTCTTGTCCGTCACGAGTATGACCTGATCGCTGCCCCAGCCGCAGTTTGATTTTGCAACAAACTTATTCGGCAGGGATGAGAAATCTATCTGCGATATGTCCTTATATGCGCCTATCAGCGGCACGACATACTCGCTGCCGACCTTTGACGCTATGTATTCCTTGGCGGTAAATTTATCCGCCGCGATTTTTATATCCGGATTTTTATAGTTGAGCGCCAGCCAGATTATTTTCTCGTTGAAGCTCCCGGGATTATCGATATCGGGCAGATAACCTATCTGGGCATATGCCTTTTCCATGCAGTACATGCGCTGCATAACGGGCGTTATGCGCTCTTCCATCATATATGCTTCCTTGGGGGAGAGCGGATCGAAATAATCCTCCGTATTCTGTATTACCTTATCCGGAAGCTTAATCATCTCGCCGTACTTCTGATCCCACTCGAACGGCTCAAACGAAAGCAGTGCGCCGCCGGAATAGAACGTCATTTCGCCGACATACACTCTGTCCCCGAGGTCGTAGAAGTCGACTCTGACAAAGGGGAACGGCTGGGACAGCTTTGCCGCAATCTCTTTCATCTTTTCAAAGTTTGCGGGCTTTTCGTGGGGCTTTTCGACATGGGCGTGGCCGCCGTAGGTGATATCAAGTGGATTGAAGTCGGCATCGTAGAAGTCGAAGGTCGTGGGTTTGCTCTTATCCTGACGGTCGGTTGCGATGAAAAGGCTGTCAACGCGGCCGTTGAAGCAGAAGAACTTATAGTCATAGACCTGTTCGTTTGCCTGCTCTATGTATTCCTCGGCAAATATAATCGGGGGCATATTCTTATAGCCCCAGTTGAATGTCTGATAATACGAGTTTCTGTAGGGCTTTATCCAGCGTGCAAACTGGCGGCGCGTCAGATCCTCGTCAAGCTCGGACTTATCCTTGACTATCTTGAGGTATCCGCTGCTCCAGTTAACCTTGAGAACGAATCTCTCGGGCAGCTCATCGAAGTCAATCTGACCGGCATTTGTCCAGCTTTTTATAGTCGGAACGACATACTCGGGGCCGACCATTCTCGTCACATAATCCTTGACGGCAAATTTATCGCAGCACTTTGTGATGAGCGGGTTCTGGTAGTAGATCTTCATCCACATTAGCTTCTCGTTGAATGTCTGCGGATTGCGGAAGTTTATCTTATAGCCGTGCTGCTTTTCAAAGACCTTTGCAAGCAGAGCTTCTTTGTAGGCATCTGTCAGGGCGTCCTTCTTTTCGAGCCGGTAGTTCATCTTCTTGGCCCTTACCGTTGCGTATTCGCCCTTTTTGATATCCCGCGTAAAATACTTGTCGATAAGTATGCTCCGCAGCAGTTGGAATGTTTCGGTCTTTTTGAATCTTGCGTACTCGGCCTTGCTGAAAAACATTCTTCTGATAATTCTCTTTATAAACCTTTTAATTTTTCTCCAGAGTTTCACTGTACATTCTCCCGTATTGACCTGACATCGCTTCCGATGAGCGGTATCGAAGCCTTAATTTCATCTGAAAACAATTATGCCGAAACATAGTATCACACAAGCACCGCCTTTTCAAGAGATACGGGCCTAATTCCCGCTCTGTTTGGGCAATTGTGTCGTTTTTTTCATCTTTTCGCCCGGCTTGACAAGGCTGATATAAAGTATTATAGTTCGATTAACGAAGATAACCGACAAGTTCGGTGGGATTTTATGAAAGGTCAGGCAGTCATGAAGGATAGTACTGTGAAGAAATTAGTGTTTGCGGCGCTGTTTGCGGCACTGAGCTGTGTTGCGACGATGGTTATCCGCATTCCGACTCCTTTAGGCGGATACATTCACGCCGGCGATGCGGTGGTTCTGCTCTCGGCGTTTATTCTCGGCCCCTGGTGGGGTGCCGCGGCGGCGGGTCTCGGCTCGGCTCTTGCGGATCTTATCGCCGGATACAGTCTTTATGTCCCGGGAACATTTGTGATTAAATTCATCGTTGCGCTCCTTGCCGGTTTTCTGCTCAACTGCCGCTTTATAAAATCCGTGCCGGTGCGTGCCGTAACCGCCGGCATCATTTCCGAGCTTGTCATGGTGCTCGGCTATCTGGCATATGAGGGGCTTATCCTCGGATACGGTACCGCGGCGATCGGAGGCGTTCCGGCCAACTGCATTCAGGGCGCATTCGGCGTTGTCGCCGGTGCGGTGCTGTACGCTGCTCTGCTCAGGACAGCTTATTTCAGAAACGGCAGAGACTGATAATTTTACATAATATGACTGCAACCGCCGCCAATGTCTTTGACAGAAAGCGGCGGTGCCGCGTTTTTATTTATTTTTATGGCACAGCCGTGTCTTTCTCTAATCTGAGATTGACAAACAGACCGCGTCGGGGTTAGAATTATTAGGATAAACATATCGCTTATAAAGGAGCAAAACTAATGAAAATCTCCGTAAAGCACGAGGATTTTACGACCATAAGTCCGTCAGGCAGCATAAGCTCGGCAAATATACAGGAATTTGAAAATGCGTCGGCAAACGAACCCGGCAGTGCCGAAGGCGTTATCATAGATGCCGCAGAGCTTGAATATATATCGAGCGCGGGTCTGCGTGTACTCCTTTCTCTGAAAAAACGCTGCGGCAAAAAACCGCTGCGCATCATAAACGTAAACGACGAGGTCATGAACATCTTCGACGTCACGGGCTTTTCCGAGATTATGGACATAACAAAGTCAAAGCGCAAGATCAGTGTTGATAACTGCGTCAAGATAGGCTCGGGTGCCTGCGGCGAGGTTTTCCGCATCGATGACGAGACCATTATCAAGCTCTACTATCCGAGAGTCAGCAAGGAAGAGATAGAGCGCGAGAAAATGCTGTCGAAGAAAGCATTTGTTATGGGTGTTCCGACGGCGATTTCATACGATATTGTCGAGTCCGACGGACGCACGGGCGTCATATATGAGCTTATAAACTCCAAAACCCTCGGTGAGCTTATGCGCGAGGACGGGGAGAATCTCGAAAAATATATCGACATGTATGCCGATGTGTGCCGTACCGTGCACTCTATAGAGGCAAAACCCGGCGAACTGCCGTCGTTTAAGGAAATTAACCGCGCTGACATTCCGAACATAAGCGGCGTAACGGATGAGGAGCGCGAATATCTTTACAGGTTCCTCGATCTTGTCCCCGAGAGGGAAAACTGCATTCACGGGGATCTGAACATAAACAATATAATGGTTCAGAACGGCGAGTGCTGCCTTATAGACATGGGTGAGTTTTCAACAGGCATCCCGATGTTTGACATCTCGCGCATTTTATTCTCCATGCATTTCGCTGCAGACGGCGAGACCGGATACAACGGCTTTTACAAAATGGATCAGGAAACGGTTGAGTATATTCTCAGCCGGACGCTGAAAAAATACTTCGGCGCCGACACACTTGCCGAGGCCGAGGAGAAAAACCCAGATGCAAAATGGCTGTATCCGCTGGCATGGTTCCGCTGCTGCACGTCTCTTCTCAAGGGCACGCGCTGGTCGGATGAAAAGCGCAGCTTTGCCGTCAGCCTTCTTCGTGAGAAGATTATTCCGTTTGTAAACGAACATCGCAATGATTGATGATTACAGATAAAAGGAGTTTTTTCAATGGGACTGAATATAGACAAGAAAATCGGTGACACCTCGTATATCGCGCTGTCCGGGCGGCTTGACACCATGACGGCACCGGAGCTTGACGCGCTTATCGATGAACTGATTCCCGTATCGAGCAAGCTCGAGTTTGACTGCGAGGGACTTGAATACATATCCTCCGCCGGACTGCGCATAGTTTTAAAGGCGCAGAAGGCAATGGAGCGCAAGGGCGGAATGAAGCTCAAAAATGTCCCACGCTCTGTTATGGATGTATTCGACATAACGGGATTTTCGGATTTTCTGACTATTGAAAATTAATCACTATGGGGCTTGATGACACTTTTTTCAGGCTTGCGGCGGCAACGCTCTGTCCTGTGCTGCTGTCCTGCCTGTTTTCACTGCTCGACAGTAAGACGAAGTTCTCGTCCCTGCGGGCGCGGCATAAGCATTTTCTGATAGGAATCACCTTCGGCCTCCTCGCCGTCGGCTCCACGCAATTCGGAGTGCATATAGATAACGGCGCGATTATGAATGTGCGTGACGCAGCTCCGCTGTGCGCCGGACTAATCTTCGGTGCTCCGGCAGGTTTTATCGCCGGTCTTATCGGCGGCGTGTACCGCTGGTTCTATGTCTACTGGGGCGGCGGCATGATGACGCGTGTGGCATGCTCACTGTCAACGCTTCTTGCCGGCATTTTCAGCGATATGATGCGCCGCCAGCTGTTTGAAAACAAAAGGCCTTCCGCACTGCCTGCCCTCGGCATCGGTGCAACAATGGAAGTTCTGCACATGCTGCTTGTTCTGGCGACGAATCTGAGTGATGTTGCTCGCGCCTTCGGCTTTGTTCAGCGCTGTGCGCTCGGAATGATAATATGCAGCAGTATTGCCGTAGGTCTGGCGGCTCTCGTCAGCAATCTGATTGGAAAAAGAGAAAAAGTTGACCTTAAAGCAAAGAGAATAAGCTATGACTTCGGCTTCTGGCTTCTGGTCTGCGTTGTTTTTGCGTTTTTCGCGTCCAGCATTTTTACCCAGCAGATAGTCTACAGAATAACCACGGATGACGCGGAGCTTTACCGTCAGGTGACGCTGTATCTTGTCGCTTTTACAGAGATACTCATTTTCACGGCGCTGTTTATCCTCGTCTATCAGATGCTGAAAAAGAAGGTCGTATTAAATCTTCAGCGCGTCAACGAGGGGCTCAATTCAATCACTAACGGCAATCTCGATACCGTCATAGATGTCCGCGCATACAGGGAATTTTCCGATCTTTCCGACGATGTGAACGCCACTGTGTCGGCGCTTAAGCATTATATAAAAGACGCCGAGGCGCGCATGGACCGCGAGCTTGAATTTGCCCGTCAGATTCAGCATTCCTCCCTGCCGTCAGTGTTCCCTCCGTATCCGGAGCGGCCCGATTTCGATCTTTATGCCTCCATGGATGCGGCAACCGAGGTCGGCGGCGATTTCTATGACTTCTATATGCTCAACAAATACACGCTTGTCATATTGATTGCGGATGTCTCCGGCAAGGGTGTGCCTGCGGCCATGTTCATGATGACTGCCAAAACACTTATCAAGGGTCTTGCCGAAAGCGGAAAGTCGGCAGACGAGATATTTGCAGATGCAAACGAAAAGCTGTGCGCGGCAAACGATGCGGGCATGTTCATAACCGCATGGATTGGAATTCTCGATCTGCACAACGGAAAGCTCAGCTTTGTCAATGCCGGGCACAATCCTCCCCTGCTCTGCCGGCGCAACGGAGAGCCGGAATATCTTCGCACAAAGCCGAATTTCGTTCTCGCCGGTCTGGATTCGACGGTCTACAAAACACGCGAAATTCAGCTCAATTCCGGGGATGAGATATTCCTTTACACCGATGGCGTTACAGAAGCGGCGGATACTGAGCACAGGCTGTACGGCGAAAGACGGCTGAAAGAGCGCATGCAGACCATATCCGGCATGCATCCCGAAGAGATTTGCAAAATGATAAAGCAGGATGTCGATGATTTTGCCGGCGATGCTCCGCAGGCAGACGATATAACAATGCTGTGTCTGCGCGTAAATGCTCTTGTCGGCTCCGACACCATGACCACCAATCCGACGCAGGATACATACTGCATAGTCCAGATGTTCCTCGACAACAGGCTGAAGACAGCAAAGGTTCCGAAGAAGACGATAAACCGCATGCAGATCGCGGCAGATGAGATATGGTCGAACATTGTCCGTCACAGCGGAGCTGAAAAGGCATCGCTGAAGCTTCGCCGCGAGGGCGACACGCTCTTCCTCGATTTTATCGACAACGGAAGGCCGTACAATCCGCTCAATGCGGAAACGCCCGATATCACTCTCTCGGCCGAGGAGCGCAAGATAGGCGGCCTCGGACTGCACATGGTGAAAAACATCACCACGTCCATGGAATACGAATTTGCCGACGGGCGCAATAAGCTTACATTGGGTTTTGACCTCGACTGAGGGTTCAGAACATAAAAACAGAGTGCGTTTCTCCGCACTCTGTTTTTTCGTTGATACTGCATGATCTCACGGGACGCGAAACGCTGCGGTTTATTGCGGTGTCTCCGGTCGGGATACTGCAATGAGCGTATCCGTAGGTGCGTCAATGCGCCTCTGAAAAATCAGCGGGTCATATCGACGGAGACCACCTCGCCGGTGAGGGCGTTGAGGGTGACGAAATAGGTGGCTGTCCAGCCGTTTCCGATATCGACATTTGCGATATCCACCTGCCAGAGTATGCCGTCATCCTTGGCTTCCTTGTAGGCGATGATACTATGACTGCTCTTTCTTTCAATACTTGCTTTAGTACTGTTTGCAGCAGCTATTGCATTGTCGGTACTGGTTGCTCCTGAATCAGACACGATTACATCCGTTCCTGTTTTCGTTTCGGAATCTGCGGTTGCCGAACTACTTGAGCTTCCGTTGTCCCAAGAATTGATTGCTGCATATGCAAGCTCTATTGCCTTTTCACAGCTTATTGCCTTGCTCGAATTTGTTTTCCATGCGCCGGCAACATTGTTCACGCATACCAAGGTTTCCAGAGTTCCGCTCTTATCAAAAACCACGGATATTTTATGACCGCCATACATATCATCGGTCAGCTTTTCCAAAAACTCTATCGAGTAACGTTGTTCTGTTGTCCTGCACTTCACGTCGAAGCTTTCTGTGCTGACGGTAGGCAATGCCGACTTGACCACCGCTCTGGCTGCCGCTATTGCCGCATTCTCCGAGCTTAGCCGAGCAGTATTACCAGTCTTATTACCAACCAGCATTATTGTCTTCAGCTCGCCAGAGCCTTTGTCGAACAAATATACATAGTCGTCTGTTTTTGCTGATATTAAATCAGTTTGGAGCATATTTTCATAAGCGGCATTATCACTGAGAAGGGTTGCTTGACCGCTATCATTGACAGCCTTTGACAGGCTGTCGTTTACAAATGCCAGAGCTTTGCTTTCCTTGCTGATTGAATCGGTTCCATGTATTGCAGCTATTGCGACAGAAGAGATACCCACAAGTACCGCAACTATAAGCACTGCCAGCAATGTACGGCTACTTCGTTTCATAATGATGTCCTCCTTTTAAATAAAACGATAGTCAATTTAACATAATTTAGTTGATGCGAGTGTTGCTGTTTCCGGTAATTTGGGCACTATCAACAGCACCATAAGAACCATAAGCATTATAGGTTGCGACTTGAGCCATATAATTTGCTCTAGCAACGGTATAACCACTAGCAAGATATTGGAACAGCTTTCCCTCATAGTAAGTTGCCTTAGCAGATGAAACCGAATCATAGAATCCCAACGCACAGCTTGCTCCAAGTGTCCCAGTAGTGTATGTTAAAAGGTTTCCATAAGTTGCACTAGTCCTAGCTGTTTGGCAAGCTCCATAATATGCCAACTTCATCCCGCTCAATGCGCCACTATTAAACCATGCGGCCAATGAATAATTGTTGTTGTCGCTGTTTACAGCATTTGCTGACATCGTGGTACTTCCATCTTTACATACTACTCTACCAGGTGCACCATGGGAAACAATTGCAAAGACTTTATCTTCGTTCATTGTGCGTCTAACATAATAGGCATGTACATTGACATAGCGATTCGTTGTATATCCAAGGCTATTTAAGCTGGACTTAATTTGCGCCGTACCACCTTCGCCTACCGAACCTTGATAGTTAAAATAGAAGATCTCAGTAGTACCGCTTGCTGCAAATGCCTGACTACTGCACCCAACAACTAAACAAACCGCAATTAGTAATGCTATTATTTTTCTTACTTGTTTCACTTTGTTCCTCCCTTCGCTTAAGCGACTACTTACTAATACTTCGGTTGATTTTTTCCTTCGGTTGATTTTTTCGGCAGTTTGCAATTTAATCGTCAAATATTAGGCCTGAATATCCGAGTCATAATAATCACAGCCTGCCATTTCCTGTTTTCTTTGTTTTCAATTAAAAGTAACGTTACCCTAATTTTTCGTTTCTATTTAGTAAGACTCAGATATTTAAATATTGTTCCAATTTAAAATATTAATATTTTGTAAACAAAAAGCGACAGGCTATTTTGACCTGCCGCAAAATCTCACTCTAAATTACCAGACTCGTACATCAGCGCCGTGAGCGCGACGAGGGGAGCTGTCTCACATCGAAGAATGCGCTCTCCCATGGAACAGATGTGAAAGCCGACCTTGCGTGCCATGTCGGCCTCATATGGCTCAAAGCCGCCCTCAGGGCCGGTTATTATTGCCGCCGTACCTAGCTTTTCGGCGCCCGTGAGCGCCGTGCGCAGGCTTTCCCTCTCTCCGGTTTCGTACATGAAAAACGCCGCTTTCTGCTGCTTTGCCGCATCCAGCGCTTCTACATAGGTATTGAGCCACTTCACCTCGGGGATGATGCCGCGTCCGGACTGCTTGGCTGCCTCCTCGCTTATTCTGTTCCAGCGCTCAAGCTTTTTCGAAACGCCCTCGGTGCGCTGCACAACGCGCTCGGAGCGGAAGAAGCATATCTCATGTGCGCCTGCCTCAACGCACTTCTGGATGATGTAATCGGTCTTGTCTCCCTTGGGCAGACCGCACAGCACGCGCACCGACACCGTGGGCTCTCCGGCGCATTCGGTGACCTCGATTATCTCCGCCTCGGCTTCATCCTTATCCGAGCGCACAAGGCGGCACTTATAGTCCGTGCCCTTGCCGTCGCAGATTGTCATTTCCTCACCCGGGCGCAGGCGAAGCACCTTTATATGCTCTGCATCGCGGCCGCGTATAATCGCCCTGCCGCCGAGCAGATTAGTTCCGATTGCAAAAAATCTTGGCATGATAAACACCTCGCAAAAATGTGTTTTTCATTATCTCACACCGCCGACATTTTTTCAAGTGCTCGCATATAATGCGTCAGTAATGCTTATCTTATCGCAAAAGAGAGTGCAAGATATATCCTGCACTCTCTTTCTTAATTTTTTGATTTTATGCCATTGCCGCTTCGGAGGCTTCTTTCTTTGCCTTTATAAACTCGTAAGCCGTCAGGCCGCCGATGATGATGAAGCCGAAGAGGTCGGTTTTCCAGCCGGGGATGATAAGTCCCAGGCCGCCGATGACGAACAGAATTCGGAAGACCCAATTGAGTTTTCGCTTGACAAAGCCGTTCAGGCCTGCGGCGACACCGTAGATACCGAGCATTGCGCTGACGCAGATTGAAACGACCTCAACCCAGCTGGTAACATCGATGAAGAGCATCGAGGGGCTGTAAGCGAAGACATAGGGGACGATAAATGCCGCAATTGCAAGCTTCGTAGCGTTTACGCCGGTTTTCATCGGGTTTGACTTTGCAATTGCGCTGCCTGCGTATGCCGCGAGAGCAACAGGCGGAGTGATATCGGCAACGATGCCGAAGTAGAACACGAAGAAGTGTGCCGCAACGGTGGGAACGCCGAGCTTCTCAAGAATAGGAGCACAGGTTGCCGCCATGATGCAGTAGTTAGCCGTTGTCGGAACGCCCATGCCGAGGATGATGCAGCAGATCATGGTCAGGAACAGACCGATGATGAGGGTGTTGCCGGACACGGCGACGATTGCGGTGATGAGCTTGGATGCAAGACCGGTGACGGTGATGCAGCCTGCAATGACGCCGGCCATTGAGCAGGCGACTGCAACGGTGATGGTGCCCTTGCCGCCGGCTTCGAGAGCCTCGATAATCTTCGGGAAGGTAATGCGGCTGTCTTTATTAATAACGCCGACGATGATTGCCGCGACGATGGACAGTGCGGCTGCCTTCTGCATGGTGTAAACATTCAGGCTGACCAGAACGACAAGCAGAACGATGGGGATAAGAAGATATATCTTGGATAAAAGCTCCTTGCCGGGGACCATCTCACTGCGGGGGATGCCCTTCAGGCCGAGCTTCTTGGCTTCAAGGTGAACTGCGATGAATATGCCTGCAAAATACAGGAACGCAGGGAGAATTGCCTTGACTGCGATGGTGCTGTACGGCAGATTGACATACTCGGCCATCAGGAACGCCGCCGCGCCCATGATAGGAGGCATAATCTGACCGCCTGTTGAGGCTGCCGCCTCGACAGCGCCTGCAAACTCGGGCTTGTAGCCGGTTTTCTTCATCATCGGGATCGTGACGGAGCCGGTTGTTACGGTGTTGCCGACGGAGGAGCCGGAAACCATGCCGCAGAGAGCGGAGGATACGACCGCGACCTTTGCCGGACCGCCGGAGGATGCGCCGCAAAGCTTGTTTGCCAGATCGATGAAGAACTGTGCAATGCCGGTGCGCTCAAGGAACGCGCCGAAGACAATGAACACAACGATGAATTTCGCGCAGACATTAATAGGTGTGCCTATAACGCCGCTGGTTGCGTAAAACAGTGTGTAGACGACTCGGCCGAGAACAAGCTGAATATCCATGCCCTTTGCGAGCATGTTCCAGAACGTGTAGACCAGCAAGGCACCGGCAACGCAGAGAATCGGAACGCCGACACATCTGCGGCAGAGCTCCATAAGAACAAGGATGCCGATAATGCCGATGACAATAAACTCCGGAGTCATCTTGGAGGCACTGGTGAGTACCTCGATTATGGACTTGTAGCCGAAGCCGTAATAGAAGAAGCATGCGGCGCCGACTATCATAATCACCCAGTCAAACCAGGGCATATAATTTTCGCGGACGTGATGCTTGTTCATGGGGTAATAGAGAAATCCCATGATTGTTACGCAGCCGAGGAATATCATAAGACGAACCTCAAGCGATGCGTTGCTCCACAGGGTGGAGTAGATGCAGTACAGGGAGAACAGAGCCATGATGTAGCGTATGATTTTCTGAGGAACACCCGTCCATATTCGGATATTCGACTCCTTGTCATACTTTTTCATGACCTCCTCCACCTCTTCGATGGAGACAGCCTCCCCGTCGTCGACCGCGGCAGTGTCAATCTTCGGTTCCTGTGCCTCGGTGTCTTTTTTCTTGAACAGGGACATACGAAAACAATCCTTTCATCCCGACCGTTTGCTCAAGGCAGTCGGGAATTTGTTGTAATGCATTTACTGCAATGACTACGGCGCAAAATGCGCCGTAGTCACTAGATTATATCATTTATTCCGTTAAGATGCCGTTAAATTATTCTTTATGCGGCGGCTTCAACGGTGATGCCCTTTTCAGCAAAGTACTTTGCTGCGCCGGGATGATAAGGAACATCGCTGATGGATGATGCGAACTCAACATCCAGCTCGGACTTCTTTGCGTGGCTGATCTCGTCGATGTTCTCAAAGATGGTGGATACGAAGTTGTAGATAGCAGCCTCGGAAACATCATTGCGTGCAATTACAACTGCCGCAACAGCGACGGTGGTAACATCCTCGGGAGTGTTGTAGACATCCTTGGAGATGGTGTACTCTTTGTAGTAGGGGCTGGTCTCGATCAGGCTGTCAATATGCTCGGAATCGAGAGAAACGAGGTAAACCTGCTTGCTTGTGCCGAGGTCCTGAACTGCGGGGGTGGGAGCGCCGGCGACGACGAATGCTGCATCAATCTTGCCGTCCTTGAGGCTGTCGGCGGAATCGCCGAAGTCGAGGTACTCAGCCTTGATGTCGTCCTCGGTCAGGCCGTATGCGCCGAGAATGTCAAGTGCGTTGAAGTAAACGCCCGAGCCCTTGGCACCGATGGAAACGGTCTTGCCCTTAAGGTCTGCTACGCTGGAAATGCTGGAATCGAGGGTTACGATCTGAACCTGCTCCATGTACAGAGCCGCGACAACTGAGAAGTCGGTGACCTTTTCTGTGAAGAGCTTCTCGCCGTTATATGCATAGCTCATAACGTCAGACTGGACAAAGCCGAGCTCAGCAGCTCCTGCCTGAAGGTCCTCAACGTTTGCCTGTGAGCCCTTGCCGGATACGGCGGTCACGTTGGTAGCGGTTTTGTCGGAAACGAGCTGTGCCAGAACCGTGCCGAAGGCATAGTATGTACCCTGCTCGCCGCCGGTGACGAAGGTGAGATCTGCTGCGCCGTCATCACTTGCGGTGTCGTTTCCGCTGTCAGTGTTGCTGTCTCCGCATGCGCAAAGCGCGAAGACCATCATAACAGCCAGAAGCATAGCTATTATTCTTTTCATCTTGTTTTCCTCCTGTTGATTGTGAATTTTCCTCTTTGAATAATGTCATCTCTAAAAATTCATTACGGATGCATTATACACCCTCTTTTGCAGCTTTGCAAGCACCAAAATGAAATTTTGAGTCTGAAAATTTGCAAATTTTTTTGCAATCTTATTTGTTTTTGCAGGTTTGCGGCCGAAGTTCGGCGCATTTTGCAATATATGCGCCTTATTTTGCAATTTCGGTCCATATATAGTTGCATTAAAAGATTCAATATTTATGCATTATATATAGTATAAATTTTCGTTTTCGTCATTGTGCCCTGTTTTCATGCCGGCTTATTGTGACTTTTTTACATGAGTTTTCAACAAAACACTTGCATATCGCGCATCGGCGTGTTATAGTGTACCCACAGCAAAAACAAATGTTCGTGCTGGAAAGACACGTGAAGGCGGTATATATGATGAAAATTGCACTGTTAGGCTGCGGAGTAGTCGGCGGCGGAGTTCTTGAGATTGCGCAGAAGCGCTCGGATATGTCGGTTAGATACGTTCTTGTGCGCAGGGACAAGCCTGAGCTTGGCGACAAGGCGGTTAAGGATATAAATACTATATTAAATGATAAAGAGGTTGACACAGTTGTCGAGGTTATGGGTGGACTGTCTCCTGCGTTTGAATATGTCTCGGCGGCGATGCTGGCAGGCAAGAATGTCGTCACGGCAAACAAGCACCTCGTTGCCCATTATTATAAAGAGCTTGTGTCCATGGCGGACAAAATGGGCGTTGCATTCCGCTGCACGCCGGCAGTCGGCGGCGGCATTCCGTGGCTGGTTAATCTTGAGCGTGTCAAAAGGCTTGACAGTGTGCAGTCGTTCTGCGGCATCATGAACGGAACCACGAATTTTATTCTTGATGCGATGCACACAAACGGCTCGGACTTTTCCGAGGTCCTCGCCGAAGCGCAGAAGCTCGGCTATGCCGAGGCAGACCCCTCTGCCGATATTGACGGACTGGACATTCAGCGCAAGGCGGTTATCTCGGCAAATGTTGCATTTGATGCCTGCCTATCGGAAGATGACGTGCCCGTGTTCGGCATCCGCAGTATTACCGCGTGCGATATATCCGCCGCGGAGAGCTGCAACCGCATCTGCAAGATGCTTGCATTCGGCAAAAAGAGCGCGTCGGGTGCTGTCAGCTGTTATGTTGAGCCGTGCTTTGTGCCTTCGGGCGAGCTTGAGGCGGCCGTTTCGACAAACCGCAATGTCATTTCGTTTGAAACCGAGCTCACCGGCAAGGAGAGCTTCTACGGTCAGGGTGCCGGCCGCTATCCGACGGCATACAACGCCGTTGCCGACTGCGTTGATATCATAAGCGGAGTAAAATCGTTCTACACCTCGCTTGTCCGCGATGTACCGGTTGACAACAATTCCGAGGAGCATCGCTATTATGTGCGCTTTTCCGGAAGCGATGACTTCCTGAGCTCTGTTGAAAGCGAAAAGTGCTGTGACGGAGTTATCACAATGCCCATTCCCGTGGCGAAAATGCACGCATGGGCAGCAAAGGCAAAGGAGGCAGACCCCGGTGTGTTCATTGCCGGGCTTATATAAACAATGTTGAAGGTTGCAAAATTCGGCGGCTCGTCGATGGCGGACGCCGGACAGTTCAGAAAAGTAAAATCCATAATCGAAGCTGACCCCTCGCGCAAGGTAATCATAGTCTCTGCCGCCGGCAAGAGATTCAAGGATGACCACAAGCTGACAGATCTTCTGTATCTGTGCCATGCGCACAAGAAATACGGTGTGAGCTGTGACCCCGTGTTTGACATGATTGCAGGACGCTATCGCGAGATATGCGCAGAGCTCGAGCTTAATGTTGACATTGATGCAAAATTGGACGCTCTGCGTCAGGAGATAGAAGACGGCATATCCAAGGATAAGCTTGTATCACGCGGCGAGTATTTTTCCGCACTTCTGATGGCAGACTTCCTCGGCTATGATTTCCTCGATGCGGAGCTGTGGCTGCATTTTGCCTTCGACGGCACGATTGACAAGGAAAGCTCATACGCCGAGCTTGAGAGACTTGCCGCAGGTCGCAGGGTTGTTATCCCCGGCTTCTACGGAAGCATGCCCGACGGCAGCATAAGGGTTCTCTCCCGCGGCGGCAGTGATGTAACCGGTGCTCTCGCGGCGGCGGCACTTGACGCCGATGTCTATGAAAACTGGACGGATGTTTCCGGTATACTCATGGCCGATCCGCGCATTGTCGATAATCCCGATGCGATTGAACGCATAACCTATAACGAGCTTCGTGAGCTCAGCTACATGGGCGCGCAGGTTCTGCACGAGGGTGCGGTGTTCCCCGTCAGGGAGAAGAATATTCCCCTGAATATCCGCAACACCAACGATCTGGAGCATCCGGGAACGCTCATCATGGAGCGTTTTCCGAACGAGGAAATAAGCGATAGATTTATAACGGGCATAGCCGGACGCAAAAACTTCTCGATTATCACGGTTTCCAAATCGGGCATGAGCTCGCAGATGGGCTCCCTGCGCCAGATGCTTGAGGTTTTCGAAAAGCACGGCGTATGCGTTGAGTACACGCCCTCGGGGATTGACAGCGTTTCGTTTGTTGTGGCGGCGGACAAGGCCAAGGACCGCATATATTCCATCGTAGGCGAGATACGCGATGCGCTCAGCCCCGATAATATTCAGATAACCGGCGGCATATCCGTTGTGGCCGCAGTCGGACGGCAGATGGCATTCAAGCCCGGCACGTCGGGCAGAATTTTCGCCGCACTGGGCAAGGCGGGCATAAATATACGCATGATATCCCAGGGGCCGGACGAATTGAACATCATAGTCGGCGTAAATAATGACGATTTTGAAAGCTGCGTGCGCGTTTTGTATAACAGCTTCGTAAAATAAAAATGAGGAGATTGGAAAAATGAAAAAATATAATGTAGGTATTCTCGGCGCAACGGGCGCAGTCGGACAGGAAATGATGAAAATACTCGCCGAGCGCAGCTTCCCTATCGATGAGCTCAGACTCTTGGCGAGCAAGAACTCCGCCGGCAAGGAGATAAACGGTCATGTTGTCGTTGAGGCTTGCAAAGAAAACTTCAGCGGACTCGATATTATCCTCGGTGCCGCCGAAAATGACATTGCCGAGCGTTTTGTTGATGATATAAAGGCATCCGGCGCGGTGTTTATCGATAATTCAAGCGCATTTCGCCTCTGCCCCGATGTTCCCCTCGTTGTTCCCGAAATTAACCCCGAAGATGTGAAAAAACACAAGGGCGTCATATCAAACCCCAACTGCACAACCGTTATATCCTGCACCGCAGTCAACGCACTCAACGCGGTTTCACCGATTGAGAGCATGGTGGTTTCCTCATATCAGGCAGTCTCCGGCGCTGGCGCGGCAGGTCCGAAGGAGCTGTTCGGTGAGGTTGAGGCAATATCCAAGGGCGAGAGCTTTGAGCCTAAGGTCTTTGCATATCAAATTGCATACAATGTCATTCCCCAGATAGGCGGCGAGCAGTTTGCCGGATATACATCCGAGGAAATGAAGCTGCAGAACGAGGGCAGACGCATCATGCACCTTCCGGAGCTTAAGGTCAGCTGCACCTGTGTGCGCGTTCCCGTTGTCCGCAGCCACAGCGTCTCGATCTGCCTGAAAACAAAAGAGAAAATTTCCGTTGAGCGCGCACGCGAGGTCATAGCCGCCGCGCCCGGAGTGAAGCTTGTTGATGATCTGAACGCACTGCAGTATCCGATGCCGCTTGATACGCAGAATCAGGATCTTGTATTTGTCGGCCGTATCCGCGAGG
>CAVAPG010000007.1:0-27403 GCA_963590435.1 bacterium | reverse complement strand
TTGCAGGTTACAGGGCACCGCTAGCTCCCCAACTAGTGCAGCCTTGTCAAAAGCCGCGGAAATATTATAACTCAAATCGAGGATATACGCAACAAATATTTTCTTTACTTTTCCGAAAAGTGTGTTATAATATTCAAGCTGATGTGCATGGGCCCGTAGCGCAGCTGGGAGCGCGTTCGGTTCGCATCCGAGAGGTCGAGGGTTCGAATCCCTTCGGGTCCACCATATAAGAACGGTTATTTTGATAGAATAGCCGTTCTTGTTTTATGCCCAAATCCCCTGATTTCAGGGCTTTTTACGAATTATGCCTGCCTCGGAGTCTCCTCCGGAGCAGGCATTTTTGCTTTTGTCGAGTTGTTTTATACGCAATAATTGCGTGTTATATTCCGTGCAAATGCGCAATTATTGCGCATAATACTTGCGTGTTTCTTCGCTGTATGGTATCATCCCATTGAGGTGATAACGATGACGCTGAAAGAGCTGCGAAAGCAGAAGAAACTAACGCAGGTTGAGTGTGCTGCTTATTTGGGCATTCCGACACGGACATACCAGTGTTACGAAGCCGATGAAAGAAAGCAAGACTCATTTAAATACCGGTGCATGATGCAAAAGCTGGATGAATACGGCTATGTGGACGAACAAACCGGTATATTGCCCATAGGGAAAATTCGTGATGTAACTGCTGAAATTTTTGCCGACTATGATGTTTCCTTCTGTTATCTTTTCGGATCATATGCCAAGGGCAAGGCAACGGAAACCAGCGATGTGGATCTGCTTGTCGCTACCTCCGCTTCCGGAATGCGTTTTTATGACATGGTGGAGGCTCTTCGTGAGGGCCTGAAGAAGAAAGTAGATGTTCTGAATCTTGAGCAGTTGAACAACAACCCGGAACTCGTGGGTGAGATTTTAAAGGATGGTATAAAAATTTATGGATAACAGGAAGACCGACTCGTATTATATTCAGAAGATTACGACAGACCTTGCTTTCCTTGTGGCTCACACAGACGGGCTTTTGCAGGAACAGCTTGAAGAGCAGGAGATTCTGCTTGATTCCGTTATGTTCCGTCTGATACAAGTTTCGGAGAACTCCGATAAACTGTCAGAGAATTTTAAACTTCAGCATTCTGAAATTCCGTGGCGAGCTATGAAAGGCCTCCGCAACAGGATTGTCCACGAATACGGCACAGTTGACATTACCGTTGTCTATGATACCGTGAGAAAGGATATTCCGGAATTACTCCACACGCTTGAGTCTCTATAAAAGCCGCCTGTAACCGGGCGGCTTTTCTTGTCTTTCAGAGCTTTTACGGCTTTGCATCAACAATTCGGCAATGCCGCAAAAAATCGGAGCAGCCGTCCTTGAATATTCGGCTGCTCCAAACTATTTTACTTTTATATTTTTTCCGATGGTGCAATGTGCGGAGAAAAATCTCGTCCTTATAGTTGGACGAAATGCTGCGGAAGATATGCAGCTGCGGCAGGAAGTCCTGATTTATCAAGATCTCCTTTCTCCACCCCCATCTTACAGACGATGTCTTCCCCGGACATTGTCTGTTTTTTTATCGGCTTTTTGCCATTATCACGCAAGCAGCGCAAGCGCCGAGCTGCCCGTTGCAAAGACTGCCACCGCGTTTACGGACATGTGGAAAAACACGCCCGTCCAGATGGAGCCGGAGCGCTCGTATACCCAGCACAGGACAAATGCCGCCGGGACATACTGAATCGACATCAGCAGATAGGTCGGGTCCCACAGAATAATGGCGTACTGCCAGACGTGATACAGGCAGAACAGGACGATGGATGCGACATATGCAAAGACTCTGCTTTTCGGATAAATGCCGCAGAAAACTCCGCCGCGGAAGAGGCTTTCCTCGACAATCGGAGCGAGAAACACCGTCATTGCGATAATCGCGCCTCTGTCCTCGCCGAGCAGGGTATCGATTGTTTCCTCATTGAGGTTGTTGCCGGTGTCGAGGTTTATAAATTCGAGCACATACTCGGCCGCGTAGCTCAGGACAATATACACAAGCCAGCCGAGAAGAAAGCTCGATATGCATCTGCTCATGGAATCTATCAGTCCGTCAAAGCTCCGGCGGAGAAATTTCCCGAGGAATATCGCAACGAGAATCATCGACAGGACATAGTAGAGGAAATTAAGCTGTGCCGAGCTCAGAAGATCGGGGTTTACCGTATAAAAAACACTAAGCCCTATGGGGAACACGACAACATGGAGAACCAATAATATCATCGCGCTCCAGAATTCGCCTTTTTTCAGTCTGTCTCTCATCAGCCTCTCGCTTTCTGCTGAAGCTCACTGAGCAGATTCAGTGCTTCAAGCGGTGTCAGTGAATTTATATCGGTGCTGCGCAGGATGCGTCCGACCTCGTTGCATCCTGCATCGACAAGGCTTATCTGCGGCGAGCTCTCCTGCTTCTTCGTTTTAGGAGCGGCGGCCTCGGATTCGAACTGCTTAAGATACGTCTTTGCCTTCGTAATGACCTTTTCGGGAACACCGGCAAGCTTGGCGACCTCGATGCCATAGCTGTCATCCGCCGCGCCGGGCATGATTTTGCGCAGGAACACGAGGCTGTCGCCCTGCTTCTTCGCGCTTATGGAATAGTTATGCACGCCCTCGACGCTGCCCTCGAGCGCGCTCAGTTCATGATAATGCGTTGCAAACATGGTTTTTGCGCCGAGTTTTTTCTTATCGGCGCAGTATTCGAGCACTGCGCGCGCTATTGCCATGCCGTCGTAGGTTGACGTTCCGCGCCCGATTTCATCGAGAATGAGCAGACTGCGGCTTGTCGCATGGCTGAGTATGTTTGCAACCTCGCTCATCTCGAGCATGAATGTTGACTGACCGGAGGCCAGGTCGTCAGACGCGCCGATTCGCGTGAACACGCGGTCTACGACTCCGATAACCGCGCTTTTTGCCGGAACGAAGGATCCGATCTGCGCCATAAGGGTTATAAGTGCGGTCTGACGCATATAAGTGCTCTTGCCTGCCATGTTCGGGCCGGTGACAATGGCAAGTCTGTTTCCCTCACAGTTGAGTTGGGTGTCATTGGGAACAAAGGCTACGTCGTTGAGCGTCTGCTCGACAACGGGGTGGCGACCCTCGCAGATTATAAGCTCGCCGGATGCGTCAACCTCCGGCATGCAGTAGCCGTTTCTCACGGCGACATCGGCAAAAGCGCACAGGACATCAAGCTGTGCGACCGACTCTGCGCTTGCCTGCACCCGAGCAACCTGTTCGGCAATGCTTCGGCACAGATCCATGAAGAAATCATATTCGAGCTGTTTGATTTTATCGGCCGCAGTCAGCAGCGTGGTTTCAAGCTCCTTGAGCTCCTGCGTGAAATATCTCTCGTTTGAAACGAGCGTCTGCTTGCGTATGTAATCTTCGGGTATGTTCCCCTCGCCGGCGGACTTGGGCACATCGATGAAATATCCGAAAACTCTGTTATAGCCTATCTTGAGCTTTTTTATGCCCGTGCGCTGGCGCTCTCTTGTTTCGAGCTCCGCCACCGCTTCCGCTCCGTTATCACGAATCCGGCGCAGCTGATCGACCTGATCGGAGTAGCCGTCCCTGAGGATACCGCCCTCGCGCACCGAAAACGGAGGATCGTCGCATATGGCGCGGTTTATGCGGCTGAAGATATCATCAAGCGTATCGAGCTCGGCAATCGAGCGCAAAAGTGTGCTTTTAAACGGGCTTAAAAGCTCGGCGATCCTCGGAAGCGCCGCCGCGCAGTCGCGAAGCGTCAGCAGGTCTCTGCCGTTGGCAGTCCCATAGACCACACGGCCGATAAGCCTTTGCATATCGCCCATACCGCGAAGAGCGTCTATAAGCTCGCCGCGCGCAACATTGTTTTTGAAAAGCTCGTCCACGGCGGAAAGGCGCCGTTTTATCGCTATCGGGCTCAGCAGCGGCCGCTCTATCCATGCGCGAAGCTCCCTGCCGCCCATAGGCGTTTTTGTTTTATCCAGAACCCACAGCAGCGAGCCGCGTTTTTCGCCCGTGCGCAGGGATTCGGTAAGCTCAAGAGAGCGGCGCGTTGCCCAGTCAAGCTCCATGTATTTTCCGCCGGTGAAGACATCAATCCTGCGGATATGCGCCATATCGGTCTTCTGCGTTTCGCCTATGTATCGCAAAAGCGCACCTGCTGCGGATACGGCAGCCGGCGCGTCACCGAGCCCTGCCTCGTCGACAGAGTTAAGTCCGAACTGTCGGCACACAAGTGCCGCGCAGGCCATATATTCGTAATCCTCGCCGCCCATTTCAAGCAGACAGCCGAGGCGCTTCTGAGCAAAATCGGGGATAGATCCCGTCTCCGCCGCGCCCTTGTTCATGATAAGCTCACGCGGAGAAAAGCGCGCCAGCTCGTTGAGCACATGGCTGAGATTATCGCCCTGGAATGCCGCAACGCAAAACTCACCGGTGGAAATGTCGCAAAACGCCGCCGCACATTTTCCGGCCTCGTAATATACCGCAGCGAGATAATTGCTCTTGCCCTCATCGAGCATTGAGGCATCGGTCACCGTGCCGGGGGTTATTATGCGTATGACATCGCGCTTGACAAGGCCCTTTGCCGTTGCTGGGTCTTCAATCTGCTCGCAGATTGCGACCTTGTATCCACGCGCAATCAGCCGCGCAATATATGTCTGACAGCTGTGGTACGGCACGCCGCACATGGGCGTGCGCTGCTCGGGATCGGAAACTCCCCTGTCACGCGTGGTGAGGGCAAGATCAAGTTCGCGGGACGCAATGCGCGCATCCTCGTCGAACATCTCATAAAAATCCCCCAGGCGGAAAAACAGCAGACAGTCGCTGTATTGCGACTTTATCTGCTGATATTGCATTTTCATCGGTGTAAGTTCTGCCATGTTTTAATAGCGAATAACGCTTCTCCTAATATTTTATACGACTTATACAACGCGGCAATATTTGCCGCGGCTCTCACTTGGTCAGCGAAAACGCCTTTGACCAGGCCTCTTCCATTGCCGGCTTGAATTTTTCGGGCAGGAATTTCATCATTTCCTCCCATGTATTGTCGGCATAGTTGAAATAGAAAACGCCTTTTTCGACAAATTCGGGGAATTCCTTGCGCTCCTTCGCGCTCAGCTCATGGTCGGATACATAGCACCACCATGACCAGCGCGTTTTTTCCATGCCGCAGCAGACGGCACTGTTCCAGTCAAGGCGATTATCAACGCTGTTCGCGCCGCCCGTGCGGAATATTATGCCCTGCTGGGTGAACGAAACATTGGCAAGGCCGAAGTTTGTTTCGGACATGAATTTTGCCGAGAACAGCCATATGACCGAAAGAACGGCGGCTATAATAGCAATTCCGCGAAGCGGCTCGAGTACCTGCACGAATATGCCCAGCACTGCGATAATTATGCCCAGCGGCAGCAGGATAAGTCCCGCATAGAAAAAGCCCTTTATTATATTCGACTGAAAACGCAGAGACTGCGTTACCTGATATCTCTTTAATTTTTCACTTTTCATTTTTCCTCGACCTTTCCGTAAAGTGCCCATGTGTTGCCGGAGGTTATTTCGACATCGACAAATTTTCCGATAAGCGATTTGTCGCCGACAAGATGCACAAGCCGTCCTCCGTTCGTGCGGGATGAGAGGTTATATTCCTCCTTGCCCGTCTCGCCGTCAACGAGAACGCGCATGGTTTTTCCGATATATTCAGCATGCTTTTCGGCGGAAACCCTGTTTGCCGCCTCCAGAAGCCTGTCAAATCTGCGCTGCTTATCCTCGCGGCTTGCCGCATCGGGCATGCTTGCAGCCGGCGTGCCGACGCGCTTGGAATATATAAACGTGAACATTGCGTCGTAGCGAACCTCGTCGCAAAGCTTTATGGTATCCTCAAACTCCTCGTCCGTTTCGCCGGGGAAGCCGACAATAATATCCGTCGTAATGACCAGATCCGGCATATAGCTGCGCGCCGTTTTTACCTGCTCAAGATATTTTTCGGCAGTGTAATTACGGTTCATTGCCTTGAGGACACGGTTATTGCCCGACTGCACCGGCAGGTGCAGCTGATGTGCGCATTTGGAACATTCGGCCATTGTTTTAAACAGCTTTTCCGTTGCGTCCTTGGGGTGGCTTGTCATAAATCTAATGAGAAAATCGCCCGGGATGTCGTTTATCATGCGGATCAGGTCCGCGAAGTCTACGCCGTTTCCGAGATCCCTGCCGTAGGAGTTTACGTTCTGACCGAGCAGGGTTATATCCTTGCAGCCGTTTTCGATAAGTCCGCGGGCCTCGGCGACTATGTCCTCCGGCTTCCTGGAACGCTCGCGTCCGCGAACATACGGCACGACGCAGTAGGTGCAGAAGTTATTGCAGCCGTACATGATGGAAAGCCAGGCCTTGATGCTGCTGTCGCGCTTGAGCGGCATGCCCTCGGCAACGTATCCGTCGCTCTTTTCGACGGCAAACACTCTCTTGTGGCTGCTCATGGTTTTAAGCAGCAGCTCGGGGAAATGCCACAGGTCATGCGGTCCGAAGACGAGGTCAACCACGGGATAGGATTTTTTTATTTTTTCCGCCATATGCTCCTGCTGCACCATGCAGCCGCAGACGGCTATTATCTGTCCGGGGCGCTGCTTCTTGCTGTGGTTAAGCTGCCCCACATTGCCGAGAACGCGCATTTCCGCATGCTCACGCACGGCGCAGGTGTTCACAACGATGACATCGGCCTCAAACTCATCCTGAGTAAAGCCGTATCCCATCTCCGCCAGATAGCCGCGCAGCTTTTCGCTGTCGGCCTCGTTCTGCTGACAGCCGTAGGTATCAACCATAGCGAGCGGGTGGTTTTTCCCGGACACAAACTTTTCGTAAATTTCGCGGCAGATATCCTCCTGCCTGCGTATTGCATCTATGCTTATTTCTTTTCTCTCGTATGCCATAATTCGTTTTCCTTGCAGATTAAAAAAGTACATTATATATTAACATAAATTCAGTGGAATTTTCAACACAAATCATGTATAATGCTTTTATTAACAATGATGAGGTTTGTGTATGACACGCATTAACATTCTGCCGCCGCTTGTTGCCGATATGATTGCCGCCGGCGAGGTCGTCGAACGGCCGGCATCGGTTATAAAAGAGCTTATGGAAAACTCGTTTGATGCGGGTGCGAAAAAGATAAGCGTTGAGTTCAAAGACGGCGGAGCGACATATATAAAAATTACAGACGACGGCTGCGGCATGAGTCCCGAGGATGCCGGCATCGCCTTTACACGCCACGCAACGAGCAAGCTGCATGACGAAAAGGGTCTCGAAGCCATCGGAACGATGGGCTTCCGCGGTGAGGCACTGGCGGCCATTTCGGCTGTCAGCCGTATCGAGCTTACAACGCGTGAGAAAAACGCCGCCGAGGGCGTGCGCGTTATCGTGCAGGCAGGGGATATCGTCGATATGACGCCGTGCGGCTGCCCGGAGGGCACGAGCATAACGGTGCGGGATATATTCCACAACACGCCGGCAAGACTTAAATTTCTGAAATCGGATCGGTCGGAGGCCTCCGCATGCATTGCCGCGGCGACCCACTGTGCCCTTGGCAGACCCGAGGTTTCGGTTCGCCTGAAGCGTGACGGCGAAGAGGTTTTCTTCACGCCCGGCGACGGTCGCGGTGATTCTGTCGTTTATTCGCTTCTCGGCAGGGACACTGCGCGCAGTATGCTGCCCGTTTCCGGAAAGGCAGAAGCCATGTCCGTCACGGGCTTTACATCGTCTCCGGCATTCGGACGCGGAAATCGCGCAAACCAGCATTTTTACTGCAACGGCAGATATATAAAATCCGTACTGCTTCAGTCTGCGGTCGAGCAGGCATATAAAAACACACTGCTCACGGGCCGTTTCCCGTCCTGCGTACTGTATCTTGAACTGTCACGCGGCGCGGTGGACGCAAATGTCCATCCGGCGAAAACCGAGGTCAAATTTTCCGAAGAGAAAAAGGTTTTCGACCTTGTATATCAGACCGTCCGCGCCTGCCTCGAATCGGAAGAAAAACCCGTTGAAATTCCGCTTTCCGAGGGTACGCAGAAGCTGGTCTCGACCTCAAAACCCGATTTCTTCCGCAGCATGAGCGCGGAAGAATATCGCACAAAGGCAACTGCCGCACCGCAGAGGGGCGAGCGAAAAAACGCACCCGTGTTCCGCGCACCTGCCGAATATTCGACATCGGACCGTCCGCGCAATGAATCTTCCTCGTCGAAAACATACGATTTTACCGAGTATAAACCCGCTCCTGCTGTAAAGAATGTTGAAAAAACGGTTGAAAATGTTGAAAAAATCCCGTCTCCGGCATGCCGCGTGATCGGCGAGGCGCTCAACACGTATATAATTGCCGAGATAGACGACGAACTTATGCTTATCGACAAGCACGCGGCCCATGAGCGCATGATATTTGACCGCCTTAAGGCACAGAACCGTCAGATCATGAGCCAGACCCTGCTTGCTCCCGTAATTATCCGTCCGACAGCCGAGGATGCCGAGCTTCTTGAGAAAAATGCCGCTCTCCTTGACGAAATGGGATTTGAGGTTGAGGCCTTCGGTCAGAGCTCCTATGCGGTCCGCGCAATTCCCGATGATGTAGATGTTTCAGATGCCGCATCGGCACTTGAGGAGATCTGCGAAAAGCTCAGAAGCGGCGGCGATGTTTCGGCGCAGACCGCGCGCGACGAAATTCTTCATACGGTCGCATGCAAGGCTGCGATAAAGGCCGGCAGACGGCACGATTTGGCTGAGCTTGAGCGGATTGCGGCCGCGGTCGCATCCGGTGAGGTGAAATACTGTCCCCACGGCAGACCCGTGTCGGCAAAACTCACGAAAAAACAGCTGGACAAATTTTTCAGCAGGATAGTATAGGCCATGGCAGACAGAATTTTTGTTATCACGGGTCCGACGGCGACGGGAAAGACGCGCCTTTCCGTCGAGCTTGCAAAAAGCCTTGACGGCGAGATTGTGTCGGCAGACTCAATGCAGATCTACCGCGGAATGGACATAGGCACAGCAAAGGTGACGCCGGCGGAGATGCAGGGCATTCCGCATTATATGATAGATATAGCGTCCCCCTCCGAGGATTATTCCGTATCGCGCTATGTAAGCGAAGCGAACGCCGCCGTGCAGGACATTCTCTCGCGCGGAAAGCTTCCGATAATAGCCGGCGGCACCAATCTTTATATAGATTCGCTCATTGCCGGACTTGACTTTGCCGAAACAGCGCAGGACGATGCACTGCGCGATGAGCTCAATGCGCGCTACGATGACATAGGCGGACAGGCCATGCTCGATGAGCTGCGGGAGTTTGACCCGGAGCGGGCTGAAAAGCTCCATCCCGCAGATAAGCGCAGAATAGTCCGCGCAATCGAGGTTTATTCGCTCACGGGCAAGACGATAACGCAGCACGATGAAGAGACCAAAAAGCGCCCGAAGAGATACAATGCCGTTAAGCTCGCCTTGAATTTTGCCGACAGAGGAGTACTCTACGAGCGGATAAATGCCCGCGTTGATAAGATGATATCCGACGGGCTTTTCGATGAGGTCAGGCAGCTTCTGAACCGCGGACTGTCGCCCGACAGCACCGCTATGCAGGCCATAGGATATAAAGAGCCTGCGGCATACTTCCGCGGGGAGATCAGCATGGACGAGGCGGCAGAGCAGATAAAGCTGTCATCGCGCCGATATGCAAAGCGTCAGCTGACATGGCTCAGGCGCGATGCTTCGGTCGCGTGGTACAAGTGGCCGTCTGAACCGGATTTTGAAAACGCACTGCGCTTTGCAATTATTTTATATAATGCCGAATCGAAGGTGTAAAAAATGAGCAGTATTGCAGAAAATGTGAAAACAGTAAAGCAGAAAATCGCCCAGGCGGCGGTCCGTGCCGGACGCGATCCGGATGAAATTCGCCTGTGCGCGGCAACCAAAATGAACGACGCCTCGCGTGTTCGTGAGGCCGTAGATGCAGGGATTGACATATGCGGCGAAAACCGCGTACAGGAGCTGACGGAAAAATATGAGCAGGGGGCTTATGAAGGCTGTCCGCTTCACTTTATCGGGCATCTGCAGAAAAACAAGGTGAAGTATATTATAGGCAAGGTTCAGCTTATCGAATCCGTTGACTGTCTCGAGCTTCTTGAAACGATAGATAAGCGCGCCGGCGCCATGGGTCTTGTGCAGGATGTTCTGCTCGAAATTAACATCGGCGCCGAGGAGGCCAAATCGGGATTTTCACCGTCCGAGATGGACGAGGTTCTTCCGCAAATGGCACGTTTTTCCTCAATTCACGTGCGCGGACTTATGGCAATTCCGCCGATTTGCGAAAAAAAGGATGAAATTCGCGCATATTTTCGCTCAATGAAGCAGCTTTTTGTTGACATTGGGGCAAAAAAATACGATAATGTCTCTATGGACTTTCTGTCCATGGGCATGAGCGCGGATTATGAAACCGCGATCGAAGAAGGCGCGAACATCGTCCGCGTCGGCACCGGCATATTCGGTGCAAGACATTATTAAACACGATTAAGCTAAAGGAGGCTGGGCAATGGCTTGGCTTGACAATATTCGCAATGCTATGCACCCCTACGATGATGATTATATAGAAAACGAAGAGCGCGCCGCCGAGGAGGAATTTTCCCACGAGGAAGACGATATCCCAGCCGAGGACAGCTATGAGGAAAAGCAGCCGCGTCCGGTTTTCTCACGCCGTGAGGCAAAACAGCAGAGCTACTCCGCTCCCGCTCCGGAGAAGCAGAAGATGAAGCTGAAGTTCGTTCATCCCGAAAAGTTTGATGAGGCCGCCGAGATTGCAGACAGTCTGCGCGCACATCAGGCTGTGCTTATAAACCTTGAAACAACCGAGGCCGAAACCTCGCGCAGATTGCTTGACTTTTTGTCCGGTGCGGCGTATGCTCTCGGAGGAAAGGTTATGCGAGTTTCCGCGCAGGCGTATATAATCGCCCCCACGAACGTTGATCTCGTCGGCGATGCGGTTGCCGATTTCGAGAGCGCGGGTATATATTTCTAAGCAAACAGCATGTACTGAAAGGTGGATTTTAAAATATGACTACTCCTCAGGAGATTCGTGAAAAAAGCTTTGACAAAGCCAGAAGCATGTTCGGCGGTTACGACATGGCAACCATCGATGAGTATCTCGAAGAGCTGGCAAATGATTTTGAAGCTCTGCAGAAGGAGAATGTTGTCCTCAAGAGCAAGATGAAGGTTCTTGTTGACAAAATCGAAGAGTACCGCACTAACGAGAGTGCGCTCAATCAGGCAATCCTCTCCGCGCAGAAGCTCAGCGTACAGATTGAAAACGACGCGAGAACGCGCAGCGCAAGCATCGTTGCCGAGGCTGAAGCCAAGGCCGCGGCGCTTCTCGGCAATATAGATGACAGAATTGCTCAGGAGGAATCCCGCCTCCAAGCAGCAAAGCTCAGCTCAGCCAAGTTTTTCGACGGTGCCCGTGAGCTTTGCCAGAAGCAGCTCCAGACTCTTGATACGCTTATGAAGGCGGCAGGTCCCGAGCTCAAGACCGAGGCTATACGAATACCGAAGGAGCAGCCCGCTCCCGTTTCCGAACCCACTCCCGCGGATTCCGGCAACACTCAGGTATTCAACTTTATAAAAGACGAAATCTGAGTTTTTGCCGAAGCAATTGCTTCGGCTATCGGTGTTTGGCGAATTATTGGCGTGCGGAAACCACTGCACGCCATTTTTGTTTTTCTCAGGAAAAACGACATATTAAATTTTTAAATTCGTAATCAAAAATGGAGGATATATTTATGGCACAGAAGTATGACGCAACACTCAATCTCCCCAAGACCGAGTTCCCCATGCGTGCGGGTCTGCCCAAGCGCGAGCCGGAGATGCTCAAGCACTGGGAAGAGATGGACATCTACAACGAGATGCTTAAAAAGAACGAGGGCAAGCCTCTGTTCAACCTTCACGACGGACCTCCGTTCTCCAACGGTGCTCTGCATATGGGCCACGCGCTCAACAAATCCATCAAGGACTTCATCACGCGCTCCTACGCAATGCGCGGCTACTATACGCCGTATATTCCCGGCTGGGATAACCACGGCATGCCCATTGAGTCGGCAATCATCAAGGAGCAGAAGCTCAATCATAAGGCAATGAGCATTGCCGACTTCCGCTCGGCATGCCATGCATATGCCGACCATTACATCGATGTTCAGCGCGAGGGCTTCAAGCGCATGGGCGTTATCGGCGACTGGGAGCATCCCTATAAGACCATGGACCCCGGCTTCGAGGCAATGGAAACCCGCGTCTTCGGCAAGATGTATAAAAACGGCCATATCTACAAGGGACTCAAGCCCGTCTACTGGTGCGCCCATGACGAGACCGCTCTGGCAGAAGCCGAGATTGAATACAAGGACGACCCCTGCACGACGGTTTATGTCAAATTCCCTATGCATGACGACCTCGGCAAGCTCGGCCATCTTGGCAAATCCAAGCTCTTCTTCGTCATCTGGACAACCACTATCTGGACCCTGCCCGGCAACCTCGCCATCGCGCTTCATCCGTCGGAGAGCTACGTCATCGTCAAGGCTCCCAACGGCGAGATGTACATCATGGCAGAAGCTCTGACCAAGAAGGTCATGGGGCTCGGCGGCTTTGAGGACTATGAAATTATCGAAACCCACGAGGGTGCGTTCTTTGAGAATATGCTCGCCTACCATCCCTTCCTGCCTAAGACCAGCCGCCTGGTTCTGGCGGATTACGTCACTATGGATTCCGGTACCGGCTGTGTCCACACCGCTCCCGGTTTCGGCGCAGATGACTATCTGACATGCAAGCGCTACGGCATGGATATGGTCGTTCCCGTGGACGATCAGGGCAAGCACACGGACTACGCCGGCAAGTATGCCGGTATGGGCACGGATGAATCCAACCCCGTCATTCTCAATGACATGAAGGAAAGCGGCATGCTCTTCGCATCCGAGGACATCATCCACAGCTATCCGCATTGCTGGCGCTGCAAAAACCCCATCATCTTCCGCGCAACTCCGCAGTGGTTCTGCTCTGTCGACTCCTTCAAGGACGAGGCAACAGGCGCATGCGAAGATGTACGCTGGGTTCCCGCATGGGGCAAGGACAGAATGAGAAGCATGATTCTCGAGCGCACCGACTGGTGCATCTCACGCCAGCGCCGCTGGGGTCTGCCGATTCCCGTTTTCTACTGCGATGACTGCGGCAAGCCCGTCTGCACGGACGAAAGCATTGAATCCGTTGCACAGGTTTATGAAAAAGAGGGCTCAAACGCATGGTTTGAGCGTGAAGCAAGCGAGCTTCTTCCCGAAGGCTTCACCTGCCCGCACTGCGGCGGAAAGCACTTCACCAAGGAAACCGACACACTTGACGGCTGGTTCGACTCCGGCTCAACACACTACGCCGCAATGCAGCGCGACCAGGGCTTCTGGCCTGCAACGATGTACATCGAGGGCCTCGATCAGTATCGCGGCTGGTTCCAGTCCTCACTGCTGGTAGCTGTCGGTGCGCTCGGCCGCGGCGCTCCGTTCAAAGAATGCGTCACCCACGGCTGGACTGTTGACGGCGAGGGCAGAGCAATGCACAAGTCCCTCGGCAACGGCATGGATCCTGCTGAGATTTTCGAAAAATACGGCGCTGACCTTCTGCGTCTGTGGGCAGGCTCATCGGATTACCACGTTGATGTCCGCTGCTCGGATGAGATCTTCAAGCAGCTTAGCCAGAACTACCTCAAGTTCCGCAACACTGCGCGCTATTGCCTGGGCAACCTTGACGGCTTTGACGCCGACAATCTCGTCAAGCCCGAGGATATGCTCGAGCTCGACAAATGGGCAATTACCAAGCTCAACAAGCTCATCGAAAAGGCCTTCGCCGCGTACGATGAGTACGAGTTCCATGTGGTTTCCCATCTTATCAACGACTTCTGCGTTGTTGAGCTTTCAAACTTCTATCTTGATATCATCAAGGACAGACTTTACTGCTCAGGCAAGAACAGCCTTGAGCGCCGCAGTGCTCAGACGGCTCTGTTCCTGATTCTCGATACCCTGACCAAGATGTTTGCACCTATCCTTGCATTCACCTGCGATGAAATCTGGCTGGCAATGCCGCACCGCAGCGAAGACGATGCGCGCAACGTCGTCCTCAACGAGATGAACAGGCCCTTTGTCGAATATGCCCTCGACGATGCCGAGATGGGCAAGTGGGATATGCTTATCTCCGTGCGCAACGACGTTAACGGCGTACTCGAAAAAGCACGTGCCGACAAGCGCATCGGCAAGCCTCTTGAGGCATCGGTCACGCTGCGCGCCTCCGGCGAGAGCAAGGCGGTGCTCGACAGAATTTCGGACATGAACCTCAAGGAGCTGCTCATCGTCTCCGAGTGCCTCGTTGCCGATGACGATCAGGCAGACGAAGCGGCCGTCACCGCCTCCGGTTCATATAATCCCGGCCTTACCGTCTCCGTCAAGGAAGCGGATGGAACAAAGTGCCCGCGCTGCTGGATGCACTCTGTCGATGCAGACCCCGAAACCGGGCTCTGCCCGCGCTGCAAGAGCGTTCTGGCGGAAAATTAATAAAACCTGCGGTATTAATAATCAAAGATTCTAAACTAAATGTTGGGGTAACCGTCCGAAAAGGATAGGTTACCCCAACATTTTTATCTATCGAAGATCAGACGCGCAAAACAGAGTGCCGGCAGATAATAGCAAACCCCACGCCGAAAGGCGTGGGGTTAAGCTTGTAATTTCTTATATTACTTAATGCCGTACTTCTTGTTGAACTTATCAACACGGCCGCTGGTGTCGACCAGCTTCTGCTTGCCGGTGTAGAAGGGGTGGCACTTCGAGCAAATTTCGACCGTGATGCCGGGGCGGGTCGAGCCTGTCTCGATAGTTGCGCCGCAAGCGCACTTTATAACGGTGGGCTGGTAGTTAGGATGAATTCCTGCCTTCATTGTTCATATCTCCTCGTCATAGGCTGCCTTGAGCACGCAATTTCGCGTGGTTACAAGACGCAACGGTAATTGTAGCACAGGGAGTTTTCATTTGCAAGACTTTTTTGAAAAGACTTCTCCTGAATGCAGAAAATAGAGCACGCACTCACGAACAGGCTTGCCTGTTATCCGCTTGGCTGCATATGCATAGGCTTCAAGCTGCTTTGCATAACCCTCGGCACGCTGTACCGCGGCAGCGCCGCTTACACGATCGGTTTTGTAGTCTATAATCGTAATCTCGCCGTCCTCGACAATCATGCAGTCGATAACGCCCTGAAGCAGAACCTGTTCACCCTCGCCGCCGTCGAAGAACTCCTCTGCCGGACACAGCAGGGAAAATTTAAACTCACGCTTCATGGCATCGGCGGACATTATTCTCTGCCCCAGCGGAGATTCAAACAGGCGAAGAACCGCGCCGGTGTCAACGCCCTCGGCCTGCCGTGCGCTCAGAAAATGTCCGGAAGCAAGCCTTGCAAGCTCCTGTTTGATTTCCTCTTCGGAGCCTGTTTTCGAATAGTCAATATACTGCAAAAGCATATGTGTCGCCGTTCCTCGCTGGGTCGGACTCAGGGATTTTTCCTCGCCCAATTGCGGAGCGCGAAAATGCAAATGCGTCTTCGGAGCGATGCTCAACGCCTCTCCGTCACTTTCCTCAAGCCGCTTAAGCTCCGTTGCGGTGACCTTTGAGGGAATCTGCGATGCCGCGGCGTGCCGATAGCAATACGCATCGGCACTCTCCAGCTCGGAGACAAGAGCCTCATCGGCGGCAGGCTGTTCGAGACGAACCTCTTCGTTTTTCAGGTGTATGCTTTCATCGGCTGATATGTTTGTGCGGTTGATCTTGCCCGATTTATCGGCAAGCTGTGCGTACAGCAGCCAGTCGGCAAAGCTGTTTGCCGTCAGCAGTATCTCCGGTGACAGCGCGCTCTCGCAAAGGGGACGCTTGGCATCTACGCTCTTTTCGAAATCTTTCGTCGTCGCCGTTATGAAAAGCCTTTCTCTGGCTCTTGTCAGCGCAACATACAACAGACGCATTTCCTCCGAAAGCTGCTCACGGCGCAGCCGCTGCTTTATCGCGTTTCGTGTAAGGCTCGGGTATTTAAGCCGGCGTTCCGTGTCATATATAGATAAGCCGAGACCGAGCTCCGGATGAACAAGAACGTCTTTTGTGAGGTCTGAGGTGTTAAACTTACGCGATGTGTCGCACACAAATACGACAGGGAACTCCAGCCCCTTTGATTTGTGAATGGTCATTATCTTGACCGCACCGCCGACAGATGACGCGCCGAGCTGACCGTTGTGCTTGGACATCTGCTGAAGCCAGAGGCAGAAGCGATGCAGTCCGCGAAATCCTCCGGATGAAAAACGCTTTGCCAGATTGAGCATCATGCGCAGATTTGCGCACCTCTGCGGCGCGTCCTGCATGGCAGAGCAAAGCGCTCTGAGGTTAAGCTCGTTGTAGATATACAGCAAAAGCTCATCTATGGGGGTATCAACCGCGCGAGAACGCAGCCTGCCCAGCGTTTCGAGGAAACGGGCGCATTTTTCGTTTGTCCCGGCGGCTTTTTTGAGCGCCGTGTAATAATCTGCCTTGCGGTCGGATACACGTATCTCCGTGAGCTCATCGGCTGTAAATCCGAATGCGGAAGAGCGCAGAACCGCGATAAGCGGGACGTCCTGGTGCGGATTGTCTATAATCGCAAGCAGGCTCATAAGCGAAGCCGTCTCCGTCGCGGAAAAGAAGCTGCCGCCCTGACCGGACGCAACGGGAATGCCGCGGATAATAAGCTCTCTGCGGTAAATTTCGCCGACGGAATTTGCCGAGCGCATAAGAATCGCAATGTCCCCGTAGTCGAGGGCGCGGCCGTTGACAGTCATGCCCGACGCCATGAGCGAGCGGATCTTATCTGCTACCACGGTGGCTTCCTTTTCGGCATTTCCCCGAATGTCTTCATCGTCGCCGGAAGTTTCGCCGACTGTATTTATCAGGAGTATCTCGGGAACTTTCCCCTCGTCGGAGTAACCTCCGCCGTATTTGAGCTCGGCGTTTTCGTCATAATCCACCTCGCCGAGTCTTTTTGACATGCAGCTGCGGAAAACCTCGTTTATGCCGTCTATGACCTCGCTGCGCGAGCGGAAGTTTTCCTGAAGCATGATCTTTATGTTCTCGCCCTCGCGGGCATCCTGCAAAAATGCGTATTTTTCGTATTTATCGGTAAATATCAGAGGATCGGCCAGGCGGAAACGGTATATCGACTGCTTTATATCGCCGACCATGAACAGATTGCTCCCGTCCTTTGACAGGGCACGGAATATCTCATCCTGAACGCTGTTGACATCCTGATATTCATCGACCATTATCTCGCAAAAGCGCGAAGACATCTGCCGTGCAAGCTCGGTCGGGCTTCCGTCCTCGTTGGTTAGAAGCTGTGCCGTAAGATGCTCAAGATCCGCGAAATCGACCTCGGCATGTCGGCTCTTTTCCGCGCTGTATGCCTTGTCAAAGCGCAAGGTGAGGTTGACCAGCGCGCGAGTAACAGGTGCGGTGCGCCGCATATCCGCAAGAAGCTTTGCGCTGTCGTCGGTGAGCATGTCTTTGTATTTGTCGGTACTTTTTTTGCACAGATCGCGCACGGCTTTTATATGCTCCGACAGCCATGTGTTCGGAGATGATTTTAATATTCCAATCCTCGGGTAGTTTATCGACAGTGCACTTCGCGCACAATCCCAGCCGACGGAGCAGGCGCGCACCAGCTCCCGAAGCGAAAGCGCTGTTTCAGCACAGCTTTTGCCGAGCTTTTCCGCTATAATCGGATACTCATCCGCCATTTGGCATAAGGTCTCCATTTGCTGCGCCCAATATTCCGCCGATGCCCGAACAGAATCCAGAATTTCCGCCCCCCATACTGTTTTGCCGGCATCGGTTTCGTCTGTGTCCAAAGCATCAAGCTGGGCGATAAGCCACGCCGCGGGGCGTGCATGGCTCTGCGTTTTCCGATGCAGTGATAAAACGGCCTCGACAAGCTTGTTGTCATTGCGCCCGTTGCCGACGGTGTTTGAAAGGAGCTTGAAGTCCTCGTCGGGGTTTTCATAGCATTCATCGAGAACGCGCTGTATAACGCGCTGCTTGATTGCCTCTGCCCTGTCCTCTTCTATGACCCTGAAGTCCGGCGAGAGATGCGCTGCATGGCAGTGCTCACGCAGAAATGTCTGGCAGAAGGAGTCTATCGTCCCGATCTGCGCCTTTGCGCACAGTGCGCTCTGCCGCCTCAGACGGCGGTTTTCCGGATCGGAGGCAAGGCGCTCGGATATCTCGTCGAGAATACGGCTTCGAAGCTCTGCAGCGGCGGCTTTTGTGAACGTGATAACCAGGAAACTGTCAATATCGGCATCGTTTTCGATGCGCCGAAGAAGCCGCTCGGTCAGAACTCTCGTTTTTCCGCTGCCGGCGGCTGCCGATACGAGCACCGCGCGTCCGTCTGTTTCTATCGCGCTTTTTTGCGACGGGGTTGCTTCAAATTTCGCCATTGTTTTCGCCTCCTCCCAGCACGCTCCACACTTTTGTTGCCGTAAGACGTTGCTTAAGCTTTACACTTTCGCCGTTCTGCCCGTCGGCGAAGCGGCAGGCGTCAAAATAATCGCAATTTATGCAGGCATTATCCTGCTGACTTTTATAATACGGGTCGGCGGCGATGCTTCCGCTGTGAAGCTCGGCTGCCATCTCGCGCAGGGTTGCGTTAATGCTTTTTGCGAGAAGTCCCAGCTGCTGTGCGCTTGCGTATGGGCTGTCTTCTTTCTTCGTAACAACGGGAACGGGAATGTAAACAGGCTTCTCGCCGTGCTCCATCGCGGCAATGACCTCGGGGTCGTCGAGAATAAGTCCGCTGCGCCGCAGCTTTTTTCTGCGTTCCTTTTCTATCTCGTCGCCGCTCAAATCCGATTTTCCGGTTACAAACTCATCTCGTGCCGGAACATACAGTACGCCGGCGGGGACAATCTCCCTGCCGTAAAGCAGATGCCCGTTTTCGCCCAGCGAGAATAGATACAGCAGCATCTGCAGATTCATGCCGTAGAGCACATCGGAGAGTTCAAATTTCTTGCTTCCTGTTTTATAGTCAACAATCCTGATATACAGCTTGTCGTTGTGAACCCAGCCGTCAACTCTGTCGGCAACGCCGGTCAGAACGAGTTTATCGTCACCCTCGCCGATTTCCATCGGCGGCAGCTCGGGAGTTTTTTCAAAATTCAGCTCAAACGACAGCGGCACAAAATCACTGCGCCGAAGCTCATCGGCAAGGTCGAGAACTATCTGGCGTACATTGTTTATAAGCCGCCTGAAGAGATATTCAAAGCGCTTGCTTTTATCGCGGAAATCGTTCAGCTCCGTCGAGATATACTCGGAGACATATTTATCGCACAGGGAAGAGATCGTCTCATCGCTCACCTCGCCGTAACCGCCCATGTCGGTGACTTCGCGCGAAACCTGTTCGAGAATGCGGTGCATGAACGTTCCGAACTCCGGCGGTGCAAATTCCGCAGGCTCATGCGGCTTGGCCTTGAGCGCATACTGCATGAAATAGGCAAACCTGCAGGACGCGAACCTGTCAACCTTCGATGCGGACAAATGAAGCTTTTCGCCATAAAGCGCACGCACCGACTTGCGCGAGAGGCTGCCGCGGCTGAGTTTTGCGGCGTTTTCAAGCTCGTGCAGCTTTTCCGGATTGTGCCGCCTGAAAAATTCGGCGGCGCTTGCGGCACAGGCATCGCCTCCGTTAAACGATTGCGCGGCAAGCTCAAATGCAGGGGAGATGGCACCGAGACGCGCCCTGTTAATATCAAAAAATTGTGTTTCGATTCCGAACAGTGCCTTTGCGCGGTTAACTACAAATGCAGGGCGCTGCTCGGCTCCGTTTGCGTCGCTCAGGCAATAGCAGAAGCTCAGCGTTTCCGACGGCAGGGTCAGGCAATTGTATAATGTCGAAAATGCGCGCCATATCTCGCTGTCTCCCGCGCCGCCGAGGTCGATGTTCATCTCAAGAAGTCTGCGGCGCTCGTCTGCCGAAAAGACGCCTGCATCGGTCTCTGTTCCGGGTATACGCTCGTCGGTCGCTCCCAGCACGATGAGGTGTTTTATATTCCGCCTGCGCATTCGGTCCGGCTCTCCGGCGGTGACGCAGTCGAGCGAAACGGGGATTGTTCCTATGTCATATTTTGAAAGCATCGAGGCGAAAAGCCGGCTGAAATATTCGGCATCGGCAGATGTGTCGCCGAGGATAGCCGAGCACTGCTCAAGGGCGGAAACCGTTATATCCCAAAGCTGCGCGTATTCCTGTGCGGCGGTATCTCTGCCGTCGTTCTCAAGCTCACGGGCGCGGGACTGCAGCTTTTCGGCAATCGACAGCTCATCAAAAAGCGCGGCAAGGGCTCTTGCCTGCTCCGTTGCCGTTGCGGCGGCCTTTGTGTTTTTTTCAAAATGCATAAGCGGCTCTTTTACGGTCTGCCGCAGCGTATTTATGTGATCAAGACGCGCAGACGATGCATCGTCGAATTTTTTCCCGTATCCGTCGGGATGCAGGGTCCACGGCTCATCTCTTGTCCATGCCGTGCCGTGCAGCTGCCATGTGAAAACATAGTTTTCAAGCTCATCGCACTCGTCGATGCTCAGTCCGCCGAAGCCTGTGCGCAGGTATTCAAAAACGTCATCGGCCTCCCATCCGCCGAGGATTATCTCATAGGCCGATGAGATAAGCGTGGGCAGCGGCTTAGAGAGCATATCGGATTTGCGCGCAGTGTAGATCGGCACTCCGTAGCGCGAGAATGCAGACTCCAGAAGAAGTCTGTAGTCGTCAAATCCGCTGGCACACACGGCGATATCACGCAGGCGGCAGCCGCCGCGAACAAGCTTCAGCGCCTCAGATGCGGCAAATTCACACTCGGCGCTCATGTCAGATGCGCTTGTAATGCTGATACAGCCATCGCACTCTCCGGCATCGACCGAGCCGTAGCTGAACATGTTTTCGGCAAAGACGGAAAGCGGCTTTGCCTTTGTGCTCTTGCCTTTCCAAAGTGTTTTTTCGGTTTTTATTCCGTTATCTTCTGCAAATCCGGTCAATGCCGCGGCGGTAATCCTGCCGAGGGCAAAAACCTCGCTGCCGCCGTCGAGCCTGTCGCAGCCAAGGCACACCGTAAGCTCTGCGCCCTTTAACAGAACAGCCTCAAGAACGCGCCGCTCCTGCGCCGTGAAGTCCGTAAAACCGTCTGCATATATATGCGTTCCCGGTCCGATTGAGGAATGTTCTATCTGTTCGGCGAGCGTACTGAGCCTGTCGGACGGGTCTGCCTTGCCGTTTGCGACCACACTGTCATATGCCTCGAGGATGAGACTAAGGTCATGGAGCTTGTCTCCGAGCTCACCGCCGCAGTCGTTTGATACATCCAGCAGCTGCAGACTTGTTATGCATGCGCTTTTGAACTCGTCAATTGCCCCGAGCAGCATCGTCTGCAGCTCGGCTTTTCGCCGCGCCGCGCCGTAAACCTTAAGCCGTGAATACAGTCCGTCTGCCGCAAGCGCCATGCAGAGCAGCCTGCCGCCCTTGTCGAGATATTCCGCCGCCGTGCCGCCGCACTCGGCGCTGACCGAGCGCGCAAGTCCCGTAAATGACAGCACCTCGGCATACAAAGAAAGCCTGTCGCCGCACACCGCACACAGCTCGCGCTCCGCCTCATGGCTGTATTGCTCCGGAACCAGCAGAATATACCGTCCGCCGTTGTCGGCGCCGCGCCGGATCTCGTCCATTATTGCCGAGCTTTTTCCCGTTCCGGCTTCGCCGTAGATTATTCTGAGCATTCTCTCACCGCCTGTTTTAGTGTTGTGATTATTATCCGATTTTTAAATTATACCAAACATATAATATAAATTTTGCACCAATATAGAACAATCCATGTGCCTGTATATTAAGACGCATGGATTGATTATCAAAGCTGTTTGATTATTTGATTATATTATACCACTTCATCAGTTTAATGCGTTCCTTTGCAAGCTTAACCGAGCCGGAGGCACTGTTGTCGGCACCGGATCGTTTTTCGCCGGCATAGTGTGCGATGCGCTGTACCCAGGCGATCGGCAATAAATATGAATGCTTTTTGAGATACGGATAGCGGCTTTGCAGATACTCCCGTTTGGGGAAGACCGTGCTCAGCACACTGCTCTTCTCGCCGCTGCGGCTTGCCTTGACGGCGTTGAGCGTCACGGTGGAAGAATGAAGCCGGGTATAATCGTTCGAGCCGTATACGCCGCCGCAGAGGGTGTCGTGCAGGAGTGGCTCCACATCAACTGAATCGCCCCATGGCGCAGGCAGGTCAAAGTCAATACCGAGATACTCACGTGCAATTCTGAACGCCGCGGCAGTAAATGTCGCTGCATGGACGCCGGCGCACTGGTCGTACAGAAGCTGCCAGTCAATTTGCCCGTGATACTCGCGTGCCCACAGGCCGATATCGCAGAACTGCCGCAGGCCGATACCGCTGCGCACAAAGTGCTTGTAGGCGTGCAGAATCAGATACAGCAGGTGTTCGTGAGGCGGCATGGCAAGAAATCCGTCGATTTCGACCGGGCTGATATCGGTAAAAAAATGGTTCAGCTCGTCGTGAGCATCCTCGGCAGAATCGAATAAGTGCCGGTGCAGCTCGATGTAAAGCGGGCTGCCTTTTTTCGTGTATGTTACCTCATCCGCCGTTTGAAGCTCGTCATCGGGCGTGTCGGTGGTCAAGCCGTTTGCGAGAAGCTGCTCATGACAGGACATAAACTCCGCGTCCGGAATGTAGATGTCGTCGTCGGCGCTGATGCGGTGATCCTTGAGCGGATACAGGCGGCTGCACAGTCGGCCTTTGACCACAACGGGGTGCAGTCCTGCGTCCCGGAGCTTGCGATACAGCTCAGCAAACTCTGCCGAGCGCACTGTCTGATTCAGTACCTGACCGATGACCTGCTGCTTTGTCACGGCGAACAGCGCAGTGTTTTCCTCGGCGGCAGGTATTTTGTGGACAGCCTCGAAGAGAATCGGCAGAAGCTTCTGCTGGTTGGCCAGCGCTAAGATTGCGCGCCAGTCCGTGTCTTCGGCAGGAAAATCTCCGCCGGAGACGGCCGCCTTGGCGATATGGAGAAATTGTGTTTCCGTGGTGGTCAGGGTCATGTTCGGAGCCCTTTCTTTGTGTTTTTCGATGGCATGTGCGATGAGCAGTGATGCAGAGCCGATGAACGCGCCCAGTGTGTTGCAGATTACGTCATCCGCCTCTGCCGTGCCGAGGGCAAAGCGATACTGTGCATACTCGATGCAAGTGCTGAGAAGGCAGCCGACAAACGTTGTGAGGATAATTCTTATCCAGCGGTGCCACTTTCGCGGCAGAGCATTGGAAAGAGCCAGCCCCAGTGGGAAGAAGAGAAATACGTTCATCAGCATCTCGCGGTATAGTTCCGGCTGCTCCTTTGCTGCTGCAAAGGAAGCGAACGGTACAAGAACCAGCTCGGTCTCACTTTCTGACCGGATGAATACCGTCGCGTAAAGGATTGCCGTCGCCATCAAAAGCGCCAGGACAAAGTTTCCGAATTTCCAGAGTTTTCTTGATATACAGGAAGGCAGAATACTCCAAATGCCAAGAATTAAAACCATGAACCAAATTATGCTGCCAAGTGGGCGGCAATAGATATAGTGAAGCATGATCTATTCACACCTTTTTTCAATCGCGTTTCATACGATGAAGTATTGTTTGAACCATCACCTTGATATATTCGAACTCCTCTGTCTGAAAAAACACGACACAAAGCACTATATTTGACATCAATCCTGTAAATAATGCTTTTAGCAGCAGGTCAAGATAAATATTATCCAGTTGAATTTTCAGCTGTACGGTATACAATACTGCGCCAATCACAAAAGATAATAATATTTTCTTGCCTTCCCATATAACATATTCTGAAAAACGGATATGAAATACTTCCAGAAACACGAAATATGGCTTTGTCCAGAAGGAAAGAAGCAGGAAACTGAGAAGTGTACCAATCAAAACGCCCAGCAGTCCAATCTGATATGCCAACACAACCGAAATTACTAAATTCAAAAGTGCCTCAACCAAAGGGACAAAACGATCCGGATAATACAGCCCCGCCGCATTTTTTGCCACATCAACGCTGGAATTAAGTCCCTTCAGATAAAACAGGGCTACCGCAACAATCAAGATTCCCCTTGGCAGGACATACTCTGATCCCAGCCAAATCCGGATAAACGGTTCTGTCAGACAAAGCAGACAAATCGCTGAAACTGTGTAGAGCCAGTAATTGATAAAGTCAATCCTTTTATATACCGAATAGGATTTTTCCGACGATTCACTTGCAATCAGATTGCCCATGCTGGCAGTGACACCGCTTGTAAAAGTCGTTACAAAACCGGAGACGGAAGAAATCAATGTGGTGTAATTGCTGTAAAGTCCCACCATTGTGACGCTGATAATAGAGGAAATCACAAGATTGTCCGAGCACTGAGAGATAATATATCCGAATTTTCCCCAAACAAGAGATTTTATGTTTTTGAACAGACGTTTCTTCTCATTGCCCGAAAGCTTTTGTACCTGCCTGTCCTTTAAATACGGATAACGCCGGTCAAGAATGAATGAAAAGATGATATTTTTGATCAACGTTGACCCAAGCTCGATACAAAGATAGATAATATAGTTCTGCGTGAAATATAAAATGAAAACTTTTGCTACAAGGACCAGGATTTGTGTGACTGTATTTGCAATTGTATATAAATATTTGTTCTGATCCGAGCTATTCAGTGTGATTTTATAAGACCAAAGATAAGAACAAATGGAGCTTGCCAAGAAAAGGAGGTATATGACATTGGCGTCTGGCGCAGTGTTGTCCTTCAGAAAAATCGGCAAGAATGGGTAAAACAGCGCCCCAACGACAGCAGTCATCAAAGCCAGCAGCCGGTAAACCGTCCGATAAAAGCGCATGAGGGATTTTACCGCTTCTACATCATTTTCAGCCAGAGGCTTATAAAGGCTGTATCCAATCGCGGTCCCGATTCCGGATTCTGCCAGGGAGAAAATTGTCAGGATATTGGTCATTAGACCGTTGATGCCAAGATATTCCACGCCTACACTGTAAATCAGCACTCTTCTGGACAAGAAACCCAAAAGAATGATAATCACCTGTGAGGCAAATGACACCACCGTATTGGTAATCGATTTTTGCGTTCTGGATTTTATCAAAGTTTTTCCTCTATTCTATTGCGCAACATTGCTTATTAACTGGACTTCCGCAAGAATCGCGTTGCTGATTTCCTGTGCATTTCTTTGTACTACATGGCAATGGGGAATACCGTTCAGCTGTTCGTGTGCGCCGGCACAGTCTGTTGAGATGATCGGCAGATCAAACGCCTTTGCCTCTGCCAGCGTTATGCAAAAGCCCTCGTGAACCGACGTCTGAACATACAGATCCGCCTGCTTCAGATACTGGTATGGATTTGGCGTAGTTCCCAAAAATACGATCTCGTCGCTTGTTCCTAACTCGGCGCATTTTCGTTCGATTTCCGGCCTGAGTTTGCCGTCTCCTACCAGATACCATCTGAATGCTATGCTGTGCTTTTTCAGATATGCCGCTACTTCTGGAATGATATCCTGCCCTTTTTCTGCGGATAAACGGCCTACTGTAACGATTCGTATACCCCCCCCGGTATACCCATCTTCAAAACCATCGCCCATATCTGCCATCATTCGGCACTGCTCAGCTGAAACTACATTCAGAACCGTTCTCGTTTTCGGTGCAATCTCCGGTATCTTTTCGATCAGTGCCTTCCTCGCTTCATCCGAAACCACATTGATCCGATCAAACCGGGGATATAGTCTGTGACCCATCTTTTCATTAAAACAAATTTTGCTTACATCAAAGTGAATCCATTGAACTTTCTCTTTTGCCTGTATGTCATCCAAAACATAGACCGTCTGAAAGTCAAACGGACCGGCATAAGCAATTGCCGTATCATATTCCTCTTGTAATCTCCTTTTTCCATTTGTTACAAAGCGAAAATAGCGTGTTCTATCGCCTGTAAGTTTGAAAATGAGATGTTCGCTAAGGAGTCTTATCGCACGCAATGTTTTATGCTCCCGGAGAAGCTCTTTTGCAACGCTGACAGGCGGGTACATAATTTCTTGCTTCATCTCTGGATAATCCGGTACCGTTTCAATATGAACCCAAGCCGGAACATACTCCAGAAAGCCCCCGCTTTTTTCAAGCAAAAGAAGTGTAACATCATATTCCTTCGGGGAGAGCGTGCCAAGCAAATTCAGAAAGGATTTCTCCGTTCCACCGATGTTCATGTTATTGAGTAAGAAAAGTATCTTCTTCATGTTTCACTTTCTATCAAATCATAGAACTTTTCAATCTCTTCTGTATTGCCTACGTTCTCCCGTTCCAAATTGTGCATACAGTTTTCTTTCAGTTCTAGATCCGTCAGCATCCGCACCACACCTTCCGCAATTCCCTGTGCGGAAATATCCACGATCAGGCCATTTTTTTCATTGACAATTTGCGCATGTACGGCGTCAAAGTCCGTTGTCACAATTGGTTTATGGAACATCTTTGCTTCCGCCAGTGTGATGCCGAAGCCCTCATATTTGGAAGACTGGACATACAAATCACAGGCCTGGAAATAGGGATAAGGGTTCTTTCGGCTCCCCAGCAGGATAAAACGATCTTCCAATCTGTTTTTTGCGATCTGTCGCTCCAACTCTTCCCGGAGTGCGCCATCACCAACCACATACCATATAAAATCGATTCCACGTTCTGCAAGAATCCTGGCAGCGTCAATTGCCAGATCATAACCTTTCATGGCAGAAAGACGACCAACTGTCAGAATTTTTGTTCCGGAACCAATTATTTCTTTCTCCACATCGGACGGAATTTGTGCCATTTTTGTTGCAAAATCGGAATCCAAGATGTCATTGATCCGCACAATTTTATCAGCTGGCAACGCAAATGTTTCCTGAATCTGCTGCGCAACCGCATCCGATACCGCATTGACAAAGTCAAATTTATCGTAAAACGGTCTGACAAAATCCAAGCACGCGCCCTGCGGCCTATAAATCGCATTGATCCACGCGGCTTTTCGTTTTGCGGTAACCTTTTCTGTCACAAAAAAGGTGGGAAGCCCCTGGGCATAGGCAATGGCCACATCATAGCATGTCGGAAGATCAGAAAAACAATTCCGGCTGTATTTCCACAGCATCGCAGCCTTTTCTGTATGGGTAAGTTTTTTCATGCGCAGAGAAGCGGAATAGAGCAGTTGCGTCGCCATTTTCCCAGGTGCTTTCAACTTTTTTCC
>CAVAPG010000006.1:0-29558 GCA_963590435.1 bacterium | reverse complement strand
CCATATGGGACTGGGAATATTCAACGCCCGCCGCGGAGCAAAAAACTTCAGCGACGAGGAATTTGAAAAGGCTGTACGCTACTGCCGTATACGCGACTGCAAGGTGTATGTTACGATGAACACCCTCATAGGCGACAGGGAAGCGGAACGCGCCACGGAACTTGCACGCCGCGTTTCCGCGCTCGGTGCGGACGCAATACTGGTCCAGGATCTCGGACTTCTGAGCATCCTGAAAAAAGCGGTACCGGATATTCCGCTGCATGCAAGCACTCAGATGAGCATACACAATCTTGCCGGTGTCGAGGCAGCGGCGGAAATGGGACTTACCCGCGCCGTACTCGCGCGTGAGCTGAGCCTGGAGCAGATAAAGTTTATCACAAAGCATTCCCCGATTGAGACGGAAATTTTCGTTCACGGCGCACTGTGCTTCTGCCACTCGGGGCAGTGCTATATGTCGTCCCTGATAGGACGCCGCAGCGGGAACCGCGGTATGTGTGCCCAGCCCTGCCGTATGGAATACAGCATGGGCGGCAGACTTGAGGACAGCCACCCGCTCTCGCTTAAGGATAACTGCCTTGTTGACAGGCTCCGCGAAATTGAAGACGCCGGCGTCGCCTGCGTGAAAATAGAAGGCAGAATGAAGCGGCCGGAGTACACGGGCATCGTTACAGGCATATATTCGAAGGTCATAAAAGAGCACCGAGAGCCTACAGAGGATGAAATGCAGACCCTTACCGATGCTTTCTCGCGTCAGGGCTTTACCCAGGGCTATTTTAACGGCGACAAGACCGATATGTTCGGCGTCAGAGCGGAATCCGACAAGATTGACGAAAAACTCTATGCCGAGGCGCGCAGAGAATATATGGGCAGGGAGGAACGCCGCGTTCCCGTGAAGTTTTATGCTCTTGTCAATGCCGGAGAGGCTGTCAAAGCCGCGGCCATGGACAATTGCGGCAACAAGGTCGTTGCCTTCGGCGCGGAGCCCAAAAAGGCTATACGCCAGGCCATAAGCTCCGAGGTTATGAGCGAGCGGCTTGCCAAAACCGGCGGTACGCCGTACTACTGCGAGGACGTCCAGAGCAGAGTGCAGAACGGCCTTTTCCTTTCCGCATCGGAGATTAACGAACTCAGGCGCAAGCTTGTCACCGCTCTTAACGAGCGCAGAGCTCAGCCGCCTGCACGCAGAAGTCTTCCCATGCCGCCAATGCCGACGGGTCAGTCTGCGGTTACCGATCCGGTTATGATTTATCAGGTGCGCACCGAAGAGCAGCTGACAGAGGAGCTTGCCGAAACAAAGCCGGATTATATCTATATTCCCGTCAAGCTCATGTACGACAGGTTTGACCTTGTTCAGCTTTTCATTGATCAGGGCGCGGTTCCCGTTGCGGTGCTTCCGCGCGTTATAACCGATGACGAGGTAAACAAGCTGTTTTCCATGCTCAGGGAGCTGTTTGACCGCGGCATAAACGAGGCCCTTGTCGGAAACATAGGGCATATTAAGCTTGCCCGCAAGGCAGGCATGAAAACCCGTGCCGATTTCGGCATGAATGTTTTTAATTCTTATTCAATGGAAATGCTTCAGCAGATGGGCTTTATGTCGGCAACGGCATCGTTTGAGCTTCGCCTCGCGCAGGTGCGCGATATGGCAAAATGCGTGCCGACCGAGCTTATAGCCTACGGCAGACTTCCGCTTATGGTGTCGGACCAGTGTGTGATAAGCCACAGCCTCGGCTCGTGCAGCTGCCGCACTCCCGCTCAGCTTTCGGATCGCATGGGCTCTACATTCCCCGTTGTGCGCGAATACGATCACCGCAATGTCATATACAACTCACGCAAGCTGTTTATGGCGGATAAAAACGATGAGCTGTGCGGCATAGGGCTTTGGGGAATAAGACTGATGTTCACGACCGAGGGCGCACGCGAATGTGTCCAGGTCGCAAAGAGATATAAAGGCGAGGGCGACTATCAGCCGAACGATCTGACCCGCGGTCTTTATTACAGAGGAGTTGACTGATATGGATATCGTGCTTGCTTCCGGCTCGCCCAGACGCAGGGAGCTGCTGGAGATGCTCGGACTTGAATTTTCGGTTGTTCCGGCAAAGGGAGCGGAGATTGCACCCGAGGGTGCAGGTCCCGATGAAACGGTCGCCGCGCTTTCAAGAGCAAAGGCGGAGGAAGTTGCCCAAGCGCATCCCGCATCGCTTATAATAGCTGCCGATACGATAGTATGGGCAGATGGCAGGATACTCGGAAAGCCGAAGGATACCGACGATGCCAAGGCTATGCTCGCCGCACTTTCAGGCAGGGCGCACGAGGTATATACAGGCGTAACGCTTATATACGGCGGCAGAATTCTCAGCACCGCTGAATGCACGAAGGTGTTCTTCCGCACTCTCACGGAGGACGAAATTGACGGATACATTGCCACGGGCGAGCCTATGGATAAGGCAGGAGCCTACGGAATTCAGGGCAGAGCCTCGCTGATGATAAAGCGTATTGAGGGAGATTATTTCAATGTTATGGGTCTGCCGCTGTGCAGACTCGGCCAAATGCTCGAAGAGATCGGGGTGCAGCTTTTTTGAACGTAAAAAAATATCTTAAGGAAAACGGAATAAAGCTCGGAGTCATCGTGCTGGTTATCGCACTTGTTGCCGGAGCCGCATCGTATCTTCTCAAAGGCAACGCCGGCGTTGTTCAAAATGTCTCGGGCGCGGTCAAGGCGCCGGTGCAGCGTATGGTAAGCTCGGTGGCCGAGTGGCTCGAGAGCATATACGGCTATCTTTATGAATATGACCAGCTTGTTGCCGAAAACGAACGCCTGCGCGCAGAGCTCACCGAGGCACAGGAGGAGGCGCGAAACGGCGCGGCTGCCATTGAGGAAAACGAGCGCTTCCGTCAGCTGCTTGAATTTAAGGAAAAGCACAGCGATATGACGCTCGAATCTGCCAAGGTCGTTGCCTGGACGACGTCAAACTGGGCAAATTCATTTACCATCAGCAAGGGCACGAATGCCGATATCGAAGTCGGCGACTGCGTCATCACGGAGTACGGCGTTATGGTCGGTCAGATAACCGAAGTGGGAACAACATGGGCAACCGTTGCAACCGTTATCGACCTCAACACCAACATCGGCGCACTGGTTTCGGAAAACGGCGCATCCGGCCTGCTCGTGGGCGACTTTGCAATGATGCAGGAGGGCTGCGTAAAGCTCAGCTATCTTGCCGACGGAGCACAGGTTTTCTCCGGCGACACGGTCATGACATCCGGCTCGGGCGGCGCGTTCCCGCAGGGTCTCGTAGTCGGAACAATAAGCTCGGTCAAAACAGAGGCCGGCGGTCAGATAGAATACGGCGAGGTCAAGCCCGGCTGCGATTTGAATTCGCTTGTCCAGGTTTTCGTAGTAAAAGATTTTGAAGTGGTGGAATAATTGCTAAACAGACTTTTTCAGCTTCTGGAATGGAAAAAAGTCCGCATGGTGCTCAAATATGCGGTCTATATGATTCTTGTCATGCTGTTGCAAAGTGTGCTGTTTTCGAAAATCAGCATTTTCGGTGCCAAGGGATTTATAATTCCGGCCGCGGCAGTTGCCGCGGGGATTTATCTCGGCGGAGTGCGCGGCGCGGTGTTCGGAATTTTTCTCGGTCTGTTCACGGATATGGCATTTTCCGAAACAACGGTCATGTTTACGATTCTGTTCCCCGTCATAGGCTTCGGGGCCGGCTTCGCCTCGGAGTTTTATATAAACAAGAGCTTTTTCGCGTTTATGATATTCAGCATGGCGGCGATACTGCTGTGCGGAATTGTTCAGCTTATCCATGCACTGATCGGCGGCGGAACGGAAATTCTTGTCGGACTGCTCACGGTGCTTCTGCAGACCGTACTTTCAGTGCTTCCCGTTATGCTTCTGTATCTGCCCTTTAAAGAGGGCGGAATTATGCACAGCCCCTATTGATTGAGGATACCCTATGAATATTATCAAGAAAGAAAGACTTATAGCACTTACACTCATATTTGCGATACTCCTGACAGTCTATGTCGTCGCCCTGTACAGGCTTCAGATAATCGAAGGCGAAAAATATTACGAGGAAAGCCGCAACAATATGGTGACGACAAGTACCGTCACTGCCGCGCGAGGCAATATACTCGACCGCTACGGCAGAGTTCTCGTAACCAACAAATCGTGCTACGACCTTACAATCAACACCGACGAGCTGTTCCCGAGCGATGACAGCGTTGACTCGAACGCCGTCATACTCAAGCTTGTAAACATGGTTCGCGACTACGGCGACGATTACATCGACGATCTGCCTATAACCACAAGCCCGCCGTTTGAGTTCGAGGATATGTCAGAGCAGGATCAGGCAAGGCTCGATGCATATATGGAGCAAAACGATGTTCCCGAAAACGCAAGCGCGGTCGAGGTTCTCTCGAGCATGCGCACGAGATATGATATTGACAGCAACTACACCGCCGAGGAAGCAAGAATTATTGCCGGTGTGCGCTATTCAATAAATGTCCGCTATCTCATAAACACGTCAGACTATGTTTTCGTAAAAGACGCGGATATGAAGCTCATAGCCACCCTGCGTGAGAATAACATCGAAGGCATCAACATCAAAGAGTCCTACGTCCGCGAGTATTCAACCTCCGCCGCCGCGCATGTTCTCGGTTATACGGGTGCGATGAGCGACAGTGACTATGCCAAGTACTCCGAGCAAGGCTATTCCGCCGATGCGACCGTAGGCAAGGACGGCGCGGAGCTTGCCTTTGAAAAATATCTGCACGGCACAAACGGAACCGTCAAGACCACATCGTCCTCCGACGGTACGGTTATCAGCAAGGAATATACGACAGAGCCCGAACCGGGAAACAATGTTTATCTTACGATAGACATTGCTCTTCAGGAGGCAGCCGAGCTCGCCCTTGAAAACGGCGTGGCATCTATTCAGGCAAAGATAGATGCGAAAAAAGAGCAGCAGATTGCAAGCGGAACATACACCGAAAAGCAGGATCAGATAGACGGTGCGGCGGTTGTCGTAGTCAATGTCAAAACCGGTGAGCCGCTGGCCATCGCAAACTGGCCGACCTATGATCCGGCAGAGCTGCTCGAAAACTACAATGAGATACTCGAAGCGGCAAACACTCCGCTTTATAACCGAGCCCTGCTCGGAAACTATGCTCCGGGATCTACATTCAAGCCCTGCACGGCGATAGCCGCGCTCACCGAGGGCGTAATAAACACCGGAACAAGCATTGAGTGCCGCGGCCAGTACACACGATACGAGGCATACGGCTATGCTCCCTACTGCTGGATATATACGCAGAACAACCAGAAGCTCTCACACGGCTATCTGAATGTTACCGGAGCTATACAAAACTCATGCAATATCTTTTTCTACTCTGCCGGACATGATCTCGGCATTGATAAGATGGATAAATACGCAGCTCTGTTCGGCCTGGGCGAGAGCACGGGCATTGAGCTGCCGGAGTCTACGGGCAATATGGCAAATCCCGAAAATCACGAGGAAATATCCGGTGAGGAATGGACAATCGGTCAGACCATGCAGGCGGCAATCGGTCAGTCCGACAGCGTGTTTACGCCGCTTCAGCTTGCCGAGTACTGCGCAACCATCGCAAACAACGGCGTGCGCTACAGCGCATCGGTCCTCAAATCCGTCCGCAGTTACAGCTACGGTGAAAACATCTATGAGCGCGAAAACGAGGTACTCAGCACCATTGACAGTGCGCAGTATAACTGGGATGCCGTAAAAGAGGGCATGCGCCTTGTCGGCAAATCGACACTGTCAAGCTACACGATGACAAGCGTTGCCGCAAAAACCGGTACGGCACAGAAGGGCGAAACGATCGCAAACGACGCAATCTTCATCTGCTACGCACCGTTTGACGATCCGGAGATTGCGATGGCAATCGTTGTCCAGAAGGGCAGCGCGGGCTCAAACTGCGCCGTTATCGCACAGGAGATACTCGAAGCCTACTTCAGTCTTAAATCCGCAACCGATGTCACCGATGTCGAAGGTGAACTGCTCAAGTGATAAAAAATCGGTTATTTGTCAAAAAATGCATTGAAAGAAATACCGACATTGTATATAATATAACAGTACCCGATTGATAAAGGGTCAATTTCGCAAACAGAATTGAGGGAGTTTATGAATATTGCACTTATGGCGCACGACAGGAAAAAGGAACTGATGGTCCAGTTCTGTATAGCTTACTGCGGTATTCTTGCTGAGCATTCCGTCTGCGCTACAAACACTACGGGCAAGCTCGTTTCCGAGGCAACGGGGCTTCCTGTTACGCTTTATCTGCATGCCGACCAGGGCGGCGCACAGCAGATAGGAGCGAGAATAACCTATAACGAGATCGATCTTGTCCTGTTCTTCTGCGATCCGTCAAATCCGAGCGGTTTTGACGATATCAATAAGATAGAGCGTCTGTGCGACCAGTACCAGATCCCGTTTGCAACGAACGCCGCAACGGCTGAGGTTCTTGTTCAGGGCCTGCGCCGCGGTGATCTTGACTGGCGAAATATCGTCAACCCGAAGAAAAGATAGTTCGTGCAGCAAAAAGCAATATTTAAATGCTGTTATCGCTTTCGTGATAGCAGCATTTAGCAATTGATTAGGATTTGAAAGGATAGAAAATATATATGGCAAAAGTTGCGCCGAGAACTCTGTCGGGCTTTATGGAGCTTCTTCCGTCAGAGCAGATTAAAATGGAAAAAATGATGGAGACGCTCAGAAAAAGCTATTCCGTCTACGGCTTTGCCCCGCTCGACACTCCGATTATAGAGTCGTCCGAGGTTCTGCTCGCAAAGGGCGGCGGCGAGACCGAAAAGCAGATATACAGATTCAATAAAGGCGACAGTGACATTGCCCTGCGCTTTGATTTGACCGTGCCTCTGGCAAAATTCGTTGCAGCAAACTACGGGAGCCTTACCTTTCCATTCCGCCGCTACCAGATAGGCAAGGTCTACAGAGGCGAGAGAGCTCAGCGCGGCAGATTCCGCGAGTTTTATCAGGCCGATATAGACATAATCGGCGACGGTAAGCTCGATATAATAAATGAGGCGGAAATTCCCGCGATAATCTACAGGACATTCACCGCTCTCGGCCTTAAGAACTTCAAGATAAAGGTCAATAACCGCAAGCTTCTCAACGGCTTTTACAGTCTGGCAGGCATGAGCGAGAAGGCCGGCGATATAATGCGCACCGTAGACAAGCTCGACAAGATAGGGGCAAATAAAGTCCGCCAAATTCTTATGGATGAGCTTCATATGTTCTCGCACAAGGCCGACGATGTCATGGACTTCATGGCCATAAACGGAACCAATGCCGAGGTCATTGCGGCTCTTGAGCGTTATAAGGGCATGGATGAGCTGTTCGACGAGGGCCTTGAGGAGCTCAAAACCGTGACGAGATATCTCTCGTCCTTCGGCGTACCGGAGGAAAATTTCGCAATTGACCTGTCAATCGCCCGCGGTCTTGACTATTACACGGGCACGGTTTACGAAACCGAGATGACATCCCATCCCGAGATAGGCTCTGTCTGCTCCGGCGGCAGGTATGATAATCTTGCCGAGTATTACACGGATAAAAAACTGCCGGGCGTCGGCATATCAATAGGACTTACGCGTCTGTTCTATGTGCTCAATGAGCAGGGACTGCTCTCTGACGATATTGTCTCCGCTCCGGCGGATGCTCTGGTTATTCCGATGGGCGATGACCTCGGCTATGCAATCGCCGCGGCAACGGCTCTGCGCGATGCCGGCGTGAGAACTCAGCTGTACTGCGAGCAGAAAAAATTCAAGGCAAAAATGAGCTATGCCGACAAGCTCGGCATACCGTATGTGGTTCTCATAGGTGAGGATGAAATTTCCGAAAACGTTGTTGCCGTCAAGAACATGGCCAGCGGCGAGCAGAAAAAGCTCAGCTTTGCCGATGCGGCCGCGCTTATAAAGAAGGATATGGATGAGCGGGCTCTCGCCGCGGTCATCAAAGAATAATGGAGGCATTTATATGACACAGTCAAGAACTCATACCTGCAATCAGCTCCGCATTGAGAATGTCGGAGAAAAGGTAAAGATCGTCGGATGGATGGAGAACGTCCGCGAGGTAGGGCAGAACTTTGCATTTGTCATCGTCCGTGATTTTTACGGCACGACCCAGGTTGTTGTCGAAACCGAGGACATGATGAAGATAATCAAGGGCATAAACAAGGAGAGCACCATCTCCGTCGAAGGCACCGTGCGTGAGCGTGCAAGCAAGAACCCGAAGCTTGCCACCGGCGATATCGAGATCGTCCCCGAAAAGATAGAGGTCCTCGGCCGCTGCCGCTATAACGAGCTTCCGTTTGAAATTAACCGCAGCCGCGATGCCGATGAAACCATGCGTCTTAAATACCGCTATCTCGACCTCAGAAATCCTGCAGTGAAGAAAAACATCATCCTGCGCTGCAATGTCGTCGCGGCACTGCGCAAGGCCATGATGGAGCATGATTTTCTCGAGATAACCACGCCTATACTCACAGCTTCCTCCCCCGAGGGTGCGCGTGACTATCTTGTTCCGGCAAGAAAGCATCCCGGCAAGTTCTATGCTCTGCCGCAGGCACCTCAGCAGTTCAAGCAGCTTCTTATGACCTCCGGTTTTGACCGTTATTTCCAGATTGCACCCTGCTTCCGCGATGAAGACGCGCGCGGCGACCGTTCCCCCGGCGAGTTCTATCAGCTCGATATGGAAATGGCATTTGCCGGTCAGGAGGATGTTTTTGCGGTAATCGAAGACGTTTTTCCCCCTATATTCGAGAAGTTCGGCACCTATGATGTGTCCAATAAGGCTCCCTTCCGCCGCATAGGCTTTAACGAATCGATGGAGAAGTACGGCTCGGATAAGCCCGACCTGCGCATTGACCTTGTTGTCGATGATATCACCTCCATCGTATCCGGCACGGATTTTGCTCCATTTGCCGAGGGCAACACCGTCAAGGCAATAGTCGTAACCGACTGCGAGCTTACGCGCAAGCAGATTGACAAGGTCTGCACCGATGTCGAGGTTCAGGCAGGCATGAAGCCGTACTGGTTCAAGGTCGATGAAAACGGCGAGCTCGCCGGCGGCGTTGCAAAATTCCTGCAGGGCAAAAAATCCGAGCTGACCGAAGCTCTCGGTCTCAAGCCCGGCTGCCTTGTCGGCGTAACGGCAGGCAAAAAGGGCGAAGCTCAGAAGACTGCCGGCGTAATGCGCAAGATGCTCGGTGCGGCAGTTCCCGGACATATGGACAAGGAGCGCTACGAGTTCTGCTGGATTGTTGATTTCCCGATGTATGAGATCGGTGAAGAGTCCGGCGAGCTTGAGTTCTGCCACAATCCGTTCTCAATGCCCAACGGCGGTCTTGAAATTCTTGAAAAGGCCGAGCGCGGCGAGATTGATCCTCTGTCAATAACCGCTTATCAGTATGATCTGGTCTGCAACGGCGTGGAGCTGTCCTCCGGCGCCGTGCGTAATCACGACCCTGAAATTATGATAAAGGCATTCGAAATGGTCCGCCTCGGTGAGGACGACGTCAAGGCCAAGTTCCCTGCAATGTACAATGCATTCTGCTACGGCGCTCCCCCTCATGCAGGTATTGCGCCGGGCGTTGACCGTATGGTTATGCTGCTTGCCGGCGAGGATTCGATACGTGAAATAATCCCATTCCCGATGAACAAAAACGCACAGGATATAATGATGGGTGCGCCTTCTGTTGTCGAACAGAAGCAGCTTGACGAGCTGAACATCGCAATTACCTGTCCTGTTGAGGAATAAAAAACTAAATAAGGACTGCGTTTTGCAGTCCTTATTTTTGAACATTCAGGTGGTAAAATATGCTTGCAACGATAAAATCGCTCGGCGTCAAGGGCATCGGCGGATACGGGGTTTCGGTTGAGGTTTTCGTGTCCAACGGCCTTGTTAATTTTGACATTGTAGGTCTGCCGGATGCCGCAGTAAAGGAGGCTCGCGAGAGGGTGCGCGCCGCCATAAAATCAAACGGCTTTAAATTTCCGGTAAGCCGCGTAACCGTAAACCTCGCGCCGGCTGATACGAAAAAAGCCGGAACGGTGTACGATCTGCCGATAATGCTCGGCATACTCGCGGCCACGGGCGTGATACGCCAGCCGAAGCCCGACTGCGCCTTTTTCGGTGAACTTTCGCTCAACGGGACTCTGCGCCCTGTAAGCGGTGCACTGCCTATGGCAGTTGCCGCCGCGCGTGACGGCGTGCGTGAGCTGTTCGTCCCTGCCGATAATGCTCAGGAGGCATCATATGCCGATGGCATTACCGTATATCCTGTCGGCAATGTCTCGGAGCTGGTTGCGCATCTTCGCGGCGAGTTTGCGATAAAGCCCGTTGAAACGCCGAAGATTGACCCGTCGACGGTTAAATACCCCGATTACTCAGATGTCAAGGGGCAGGAAAATGTCAAGCGTGCGATGGAGATTGCCGCCGCAGGCGGACACAATATTCTGCTGGTCGGCCCTCCGGGTGCGGGCAAGAGCATGATGAGCAAGCGTCTGCCGGGCATACTTCCGGATATGACGCGCGAGGAAATGCTTAAATCGACCGAGATATATTCCGTCGCCGGTCTGACGGGCAAGCACAATCCGATAATATCGGCGCGGCCCTTCCGCTCACCGCATCACACGGTGTCCGGCGCGGCGATGTCAGGCGGCGGCACAATACCAAAGCCGGGTGAGATAAGCCTTGCGCACAACGGCGTTCTGTTTCTTGATGAGCTGCCCGAATTTCGCAAGGAGGTTCTCGAGGTGCTCCGCCAGCCGCTTGAGGACGGCGAGGTTACTGTGTCGCGCGTTGCGGGAACGGAAACCTTCCCCGCAAACTTCATGCTTGTGTGCGCGATGAACCCCTGCAAATGCGGATGGTACGGGCATCCGTCGGGGCGCTGCCGCTGTTCGGCAAATGAGGTGCGCTCCTACCACAGCCGAATATCCGGTCCGCTGCTTGACCGCATAGATATAGTCGTCGAAGCTCCCGCTCTCGAATACGAGGAGCTTAAAAACCGCGCTCCGGCCGAGAGCTCGGCAGATATAAAGCGCCGTGTCGATGCCGCGCGCCTTATTCAGCGCAAGCGCTTTGAAGGCACAGATATACTCAGCAATGCCGGAATGAACACGAAAGCACTAAACGCATACTGCGAGCTAACGCCCGACTGCGAACAGCTTATGCATGAGGCGTTTGACCGCATGGGGCTTACGGCGCGCAGCTACGACCGCATTCTGCGCGTTGCACGCACGATTGCGGACCTTGAAGGCTCGGCCGATATCGAAGCAATGCACATCGCCGAGGCAATACAATATCGCACCTACGATTTCCGCGAGAACATATAATCGGCGCTTTTAACGATAAGCCGCTATATGTCAAAACAGCCCGACGCCATGTCAGCGTCAGGCTGTTTTCGTACAATTATTACCCCTATACGAGCAGTTTTATGCCCTTGACAGCAAGCATAAGGCCCATTGTGATTATCACAATGGTGCTTGCCTTGAGGATATATTTATTATATTTCCGAGTCAGCACATCGCCGAGCAGACCGAAAATGAGCATGCACACGCATGTCCCGAGGCCGAACACCAGCATAAGCTCCGCACCCTTTGCCGCCGAACCGGCAGAAGCCGCCAGAACCCACATCGATGACAGCATGCCGCAGGGCATGATGCCGGTGAGAAGGCCGACAACAAGCGGAGTGCCTGTAAAGCCGCATGGGGAATTAAGTCCCGATTTGAGCTTTCTCAAAAACGGAACGCCCCACATTTGCAATCCGATAAGCACAACCAAAAATCCCGCCGCTATGAAGACGATGCTTCTGAGCTTCACGTTGAATATTATAAAGCTGCCGACAGCGCCGAAAATGAAGCCCATGACCGTATATCCGATCATTCTGCCTCCGTTATAGGCAAGGGCGTTGTGCTGGGTGAGCATTATACCGCCGCACATGCCGATGCAGTGCACGCCGCCCAGAAGTCCCGTCAGGAAGATAAGCCCCACAGACGCCGTTTCGCCTACAGTCGGAATGTCTACCGCCTGCGTAAGGGCAGTGACGGCAAAATATAATACTGCGATGCAGCAAAGTCCGAGAAGGTCCCACAGGACATTCTGCCTGCCGCGCCCTACGGGAAAGCCGTGCTTTGCAAGGGCGTTTTCTATCTCTTCCTCGCTCACGCTGTCGGCATCGTATTGCACTGTGACTTCGCTTTTCACATAGCTTGCGACGACGGATGAAACGCCGTCTAATCTTCCGAGGAAAGCCGCAATATCATATGTGCAGTTTGGACAGATAATGCCGTCTACCTTTTTCCTGAATGTGCTCATTTTGCCCTCCCCGATACGTCGCCGATTGCGTGGGCAAGCTTTGCGGCAAGACGCTCGGCAATGCCGGGTTTTCTTTCAAACGGCGGATATCCCGCATCCTCAAGGGCTGAGAATATATCATTCTGCGTGACTATATCCGGGTCAAATCTGATCGTCACGCGCGATTTGAAATACTCGACATCGGCATCGATAACGCCGCGAAGCTGCAAAAGAGCGGAGATTATAAGCTCCGGACACTGAATGCAATATATGCCCTTTACATATGTCTGAATCGTTTTTTCCTGCACTTTTTCCGCTCCTTCCCGTATTTTTGAAGCTTGAGCGAGTTAAACAGAACGCCGATTGAGCTTAGTGACATCGAGGTCGCGCAGATTGACGGGTGAAGCACCCCTGCCGCGGCTATCGGTATACTCAGCGCGTTATATAAAAGCGCCCATCCCAGATTCTGATGCACAACGCGCATGGTTTGCCTGGATATATCAAACACCTCCGGAAGCTTTCTCAGATCCCCTGACGGGAGCAGTATGCCTGCCGATTCTATTGCTATATCGGAGCCGCTTCCCATGGCTACCGAGCAGTCGGCCTCGGCGAGAGCGGGAGTGTCGTTTATCCCGTCGCCTACCATGCAAATCGTCCTGCCGTCTGCCTTGAGCTTTGCTATGATGTCGGCCTTTTCCGTTGGCAGGATGTTGGCCGCAACATTGTCTATGCCTGCCTGAGCGGCGATATCACGCGCGGTCTGCTCATTGTCACCGGTTACGAGCCACACCTGTCTGCCACCGGCTTTGAGCGCGGCAATGACTTCATAAGCCTCCGACTTTATGACATCCGCAACTCGGATAAGACCTATTGCCGTTGAGTCAAGCGCCGCACATACCTCCGTGCCGTTGCCGTCGGGCAGGGCCGATGTGTCAACGCCGTTTTCGTTGAGGTATCTTCTGCTGCCGCAGATAAGCGTTCTGCCGTCCACTTTGCATCTTACGCCGTATCCCGGGACGGCCTCGAAGCCGTCAATCGGGTTGGGGACGAAATCGCCGAAAGTCTCCTTTGCACAGGCTGTCACAGCCTTGGCGACAGGGTGCTCGGACATAACCTCGGCCGAAGCGCATAGGCGCAGAAGCTCATCTTTTTCCACGCCTTCAGTGATGAAAAGCTCCGTAACCTTGGGGCAACCTTCGGTTATAGTTCCGGTTTTGTCGAAAATCACGGTATCCGTTTTGCGTGCGTTCTCGATAAATCTTCCCGAGCTGAAGAGAATGCCGTTTTCGGCGGCAGTGCCCGATGCGACCATAAGCGCGGTCGGAGTTGCAAGGCCCAAGGCACAGGGACAGGCTACCGACAGAACATCACAGCATGTTACGAGTGCCTTTTCAAAATTGCCCGGCTTTAAGCGCTTAAACCACAGTCCGAATGTCGCCGCGGCCGCGCTTACAACCGCCGGCACAAACCATGTAGCCACGCTGTCGGCAAATTTCTCGACAGGCGCCTTCTCGCACTGGGCGCGCCTGACGGCCGCCACTATCTGCTGCAGGACAGAGTCCTTGCCCAGACCCTCTGCTGTGATTTTTGCCGTTCCCGCTCTGCACAGGCTTCCGCCTATGACTTTATCGCCCGTATGCTTATCTATCGGCAAGCTCTCGCCGGTGAGCATCGATTCATCGACCGTGCAGTCGCCCTCGGATATTGTGCCGTCTACAGCGACGCGCTCGCCTGCACGAACCAGCACCGTCTCTCCACGGACAATGCTGTCAACGGGCTTTTCGATTATTTTTCCGTCTTTGAAAACGGCGGCTGTTTTCGGCTGAAGGTGCAGGAGCTTTCTTATTGCGCTGTTTGCCTCTCCCGCTGCCATCTGCTCAATGTATTTACCGAATAATATAAGCGACAGCAAAACTCCGTTTGAACCGAAATAAAGCTTGAAGTTACTCTTTCTTGTCAGGGCAACATAGCTGCTGTAGAGATAAATGAGCGTGGACGAGAGCGATATGAGCGTATCCATGCCAAAACTGCGGTTGCGAAGATCGCGCAGTGCGCCCTTATAGAAAAGCCGCGCCGGACCTAGCTGCTGGGCGGTGGCAACCGCAAACTGCAGCTTAGGATGAAGCTCCAGCATTAAAAGCGAAGTTTCCGCCGCAGAGGTAATAAGCTTGTTTAAAAGCTCCATGCGCCGTGTCAGCTCCTGATCCGAATCACCGCCGCGCCTTTCACCGGAAGAGGCGTCAAATCCGAACTGCGCACAGGCATCGATAAGCTCACGTGCCCCGACATCAACAGGCCACAGGTATACGGTTATAATGCCGTCATCATTTACCGAGGCAGATTTCACACCGCGCAGAGTGCAGAGCTTTTTTATAAGCTCCTCCGGCACGGATCGGTCTCCGTCCGGAATTATGTCCTGCTCCTCGACTGGAACCCTGAAGCCCGCCTTTTTTACGCATGCCGCTATTGACGCAATGTCGGTCCTGCTCTCGTCATACGAAACGGCGGCAGTCGAGGCGGCAAAGTTTATCTGAGCAGAGCAGACACCCGGCAGAGCCGAGATGACCCTGTCAAGCCGCCGCACGCATGCCGCGCATTCCATATCGAGAATTTTAAGCGATATATCTGTCAAGGCAAATCACTCCCCGTATTGTAAAAAAGGAGAAGAAAAAACTCTTCTCCTTATTATATCATATTATCTTATATTAATCCTCTGTAGACTCTGCCTGAGCCTCAAGCTCCTTGCGCTTTTTATTTGCGATGATAAAGGAAGGTGTGGAAGCAATCGGAAGGATGAACAGCAGCAGCCAGTCAATCCAGTTGATGCCCTGCAGCCACTGACCTTCGTGCATAACGCCCTTGTTGAGCTTGAAGTAGTTATAGTTCCATGCGCCCCAGACATCTGTGGTCGGCTTCCAGAGGTGAACCTTCAAAAATGCGGCGCTTGTGATGATGCCCTCGGCCATGACAAGCCATGTCGCCGAAGCGCGCTTGTTCTTCACAAGGAATGTGCTGATTGCCGGCATGACGTAAACAGCGAGGTTTATCGCCAGAAGCTGGAGAGGAATTCTGTATTTCCATCTGAATGCCTGGTAAAAATGGTCTCCGTCATGTGCAAGCGTTGCGCCCAGAACCAGCATGTTTGCAAGGCCTACCGAAGCCGCAGTGTTATCGTCCATGCGGGTGCTTAAAAATTTTGCTTCCTTTTTAAGATCAAAGCTCATAGTTTGCGTTCCTCCGTATTGTTATATTTTTGCTTTACCACTTGGTAATTATAAAATAATATAAAAACACTTTGTTGTCAATAGAATTTGCGCAATTTATAATACGGCAAAGCCGATACATTTTCTCCGCATCGGCTCTGATATCTATATGCTGCGTCATGCTGCGTCGCAGCTGTTGGCTTCTGTCATGAAAAAATGCGCATAAAAGCGAAATGACCCTTGACTGCACGGTTTCTTTACACCGTTTTTCTTTGCAGTCAAGGGTCATTTCTGCGAATTCTTAGTATCTAACATCATTGGTTACCTCTCTTTCTGCGGATTGGATGCCGCCTGTCAACGGAACGTAAAAACAAACACACTTAAAATTCTAATCCGATCTGATGATATTTCCCATAAGCGGGATAAAGCTTTGTGTTCTCATTCTCTTTATATTTTGACTTCGGCATCGTTCCCCTCACTATCGGACACTTTCCGATCTCAGAGGGGCTGATTAAGTCTACATCGGTATCACCCTTTCTGTGTTTTAAAGATATCAAATTTTGCAGCCGTTTTCAAGAGCAATACTGCATGAAAAAGTATCGCACTGTTTGTGCATAGGGACGAAAAGCGCGAACAAATATGCAGAATTATTGACATATGTCACAAAAAGTTATATAATGTTATTGTTGCGTGTGCTCCGCAGATCTGTCTGCGGAGCTTTTCTTGCGCCTGTGAGCAAATAATGATATAATCAATTGCCAAATATAAATAGGAGTCAACGCATATGATAAATGACATTATTCTTCTCAAGCAGGGAGAGATTGTTCTCAAGGGACTCAACCGGCGCTCATTCGAGCAGAAGCTCATGAGCAATATAAAGCGGCGCCTTGAGGCCATAGGAAAATTCAAGACCTACTGCCTGCAGTCAACGGTATATATTGAGCCTGTGGATGAAACCAGCGATATGGATGCCGCCTTCGACGCGATGACCAAGGTCTTCGGGCTTGCGTCCGTCAACCGCGCCGCCGGCTGTGAAAAGGATCCGAAAAAAATCGCGGAGCTTGCGATCGAATATCTCAAGGACGATATGCTTTCCGCAAAGAGCTTCAAGGCAGAGGCAAAGCGCAGCGATAAGAGCTTCCCCATGACGAGCATTGAGCTTGCGCAGTATGTAGGCGGAGAGCTTGCCGAGACGTATCCCGACTGCGAGGTTGATGTCCACAATCCGGAGCTTACGGTACATATAGAGGTGCGCGATCTGGCGGCCTATGTCCATGCCGCGCCTACCCCCGGCGCAGGCGGCATGCCTGTCGGAGCAAACGGCGTTGCCGTGACGCTGCTGTCCGGCGGAATTGACAGCCCCGTATCCACATATATGATAGCAAAGCGCGGCGTTCGTCTCATTCCGGTGCACTTTTTCTCGTTCCCGTACACCTCCGAGCAGGCAAAGCAGAAGGTTATCGAGCTTGCACGGCTTCTGACTGTATACTGCGGCAGAATGACCATCGAGGTTGTTCCGTTTACGCACATTCAGGAGGAGATACGCGCAAAGTGCGATGAGGATTATTTCACGCTCATCATGCGCAGATTCATGATGCGTATAGCGCAGAAGATTGCCGACGCAAACGGTGCGAAGGCCATTGTCACAGGCGAAAACCTCGGTCAGGTTGCAAGCCAGACCATGGAGGCCATGGCATCAACGCAGGCAGTTACCGATCTGCCGGTTCTGCAGCCGCTTATAGGCATGGACAAGGAGGAGATAGTCCGCCATGCCCGCAAGATAGGCACGTTTGAAACATCCATACTCCCGTATGAGGACTGCTGCACCGTGTTCACCCCAAAGCACCCCAAAACCAAGCCCAAGCTGCGCGATGTTGAGCAGATTGAATCCGCACTCGATATTGACGCGCTCGTAGAGGAAGCATATGCCGGCATTGAAAGAATAAAGGTAGGCGACTGAAATTGAAAAAGGCATATAATGTTGAAATTCTCTCCGTCGGAACGGAGATACTGCTCGGCCACACGACGAACACCGACGCAAGGGACATATCCCTCATGCTCTCGGAGATCGGCATAAATGTCAAATACCACACCGTTGTCGGCGATAACCCCCAGCGCCTTGCCGACTGCATTGATATAGCCCGCAAGAGGGCGGATATAATCATATCCACGGGTGGACTCGGTCCAACCTGCGATGACCTGACGAAGCAGATTCTCGCCAAATCCTTCGGCCTTGAGCTTGAAATGCATGACGATGAGCGCGCGGCGCTGTATGATTATCTGACAAACCGCGGCTACAGCAAGGAGATGACCGAGAATAATCTCAAGCAGGCGATGCTGCCTGTCGGCTGCACGGTTTTCCACAACAACTGGGGCACGGCTCCCGGCTGTGCGTTCAAGGCAGAGGACGGGACGATAGTCCTCATGCTGCCGGGGCCTCCGAAGGAGTGCAATGCAATGTTCCGCGCCTGCGCGATGCCGTATCTGCGCTCGCTGTCGGACGAACAGATAGTCTCCCATGCGGTGCATGTTTTCGGAATGTCAGAGAGCGCGATGGATCAGATATTCCGCGATGAGATGAACGCGATGACAAACCCCACCATGGCACCCTACGCCAAGGAGAGCGACTGCCTTCTGCAGATAACCGCAAAAGCCGAAAGCGTTGAAAAGGCAGAGGAAATGATGAAGCCGGTTATCGAGCATGTCAAGGATGTTCTCGGCGATATAATCTTCGGCATTGATATTGACACCGTTGAAGAGAGCGTTATGCATCTTCTCAAGGAAAAGAAGATGACCTTCGCCGCAGCGGAAAGCTGCACCGGCGGCGAGCTTGCCAAACGCTTCACCGATCTCCCCGGAGCAAGTGAGTTCTTCCTCGGCGGCGTCACGACATACACAAACGAAGCCAAATCGAAGCTTCTGGGCATCGACACGAAGCTCATCGAGGAAAAGACCGCCGTGAGCTATGAGGTTGCAAAGGAAATGGCAGAGCGTGTACGCACGCTTCTCGGGACGGATATGGGCATTGGCGTAACCGGACTTGCCGGTCCCGACGGCGACGGAGTTCACGAGGTCGGAACTGTTTTCATCGCCCTTGCAACGAAAGACGGAACCTATGTGCGTGAACTAAAAGCTGGAAATCGCAGGACTCGCAGCTACGTCCGCCGCGTATCCGGAAACTATGCTTTTGACATGATGCGCCGCTATATGCAAGGTCTTGAAATTATTAAAAATTAATTAGAATTTCATATAAAAGCAAATCCGCCGGTCTGACACCGGCGGATTTGTCATATGTAATTGACGATTAAAGAACGAATTTTTTGCTGTATTCGGCGTAGTATTCGTCGAAATAGTGCGAGCGCACTTCCTTGAGGCTGTTTATATACTCGTGCGTATCGAAGCTGTCGGATTCAAGCTCGATGCTTGCAACGGCGATATTCGAGCAGTGGTCGGAAATTCTTTCAAGGTTCGTGAGCAGGTCGTTGAAAACGAAGCCGTGGCTTAATGTACATATGCCCTTCTGCAGACGGTCGGTATGGTGTAGCTTCATCTCGTCGCAGAGGTTATCTATAAGCTCCTCAAGCGGCTCAACCCGATAGGCAAGGTCGAGATCATTGCTGATAAACGAATCTATCGCGATGTTCGTAACCTCGGTTACGGCGGCAAACAGGACCTTCATCTCGCGGTCTCCGTCCTCGGAGAAGAAAATGCTCTTTTCATGCAACTCCTGTGCACACTCGGCAACGTTCAGCGCATGGTCGGATATTCTCTCGAAGTCGTTTATTGTGTGCAGATATTTGCCGACTGCCTCGTTCTGCTCGGGGTTGAGCTCACGGCTTGTTATGTGGATAAGATACGTTCCGAGCTTATCCTCGTATTTATCGACGATATCTTCAAGATCATTGACGTGGGCAAAGCCGTCGTCGCTGTAGTTGTTTATAAGCGCGAACGCGTCAAACAGATTCTCCCGCGCCTTTTCCGCCATGGAGTTTACCGTCAGACGGCTCTGTTCAACGGCGAGCGCCGGGTGGTCGAGGAAGCGCTCCTCAAGACGGTCAAAGTCCTCACGCACCGCATTGTCCTCGGGTCTGCCCTTGATTATGGCACTGCATATCTTTTCAAGCAGTGGGATAAACGGAGCGAGAACGGTTACGATGATGAAGCGGAACACCGTGTTCATAAGCGCAAGGCTTACTGCCGTCATCGTTATCGACATAAACGAAAAATCGAAGATTGCGTTGAGCGTATAGAAAACGATGCTGAATATGATAACGCCGAGCGTATCTACCATGAGGTAGGAAAGAGCCGTGCGTTTTCCGTCCGTGCTTGCACCGAGGGCAGAAAGCAGAACCGGTACGGCAGCGCCGATGGCAATGCCCATCGTGATAGGAAGCGCGACATCGAAACGAATTGCACCCGTGACGGCAAGTGCCTGAAGAATACCGACTGCGGCGGAGGCACTTTGGATAATGCTCGTAAAGACAATGCCCAGTGCGATGCCGAGCAGAGGATTGGAGAACGTCGTCAGCATATTAATAAACGTCTCGCTTGAGCGCAGGTCGTACACTGCGTTGCTCATGGCCTTCATGCCGAACATCAGGACGGCAAAGCCGAGCATAATCTCGCCCACATGCTTTTTGGACGGAGCGGAGCAGAACATGCGCAGTATTATGCCGATTACGGCAATAACCGCCGTGAGCGTGTCGGTTGACAGAAGCTCAAGCCAGCCGGAGGCATCGCCGCCAATATCCGAAAGGCAGATTATCCAGCCCGTTACGCTTGTTCCTATTATTGCGCCCATGACGACGCCGATTGCCTGTCTGACCTTCATCATGCCGGAGTTAACAAAGCCGACAACCATGACGGATGTTGCCGACGACGACTGAATCACGGCAGTGACACCGGTGCCGAGCAGTATGCCCTTGAGCGGCGTACTGGATAGGCGGAACAGAATAAGCTCGAGCTTGTTGCCTGCAACCTTCTTCAGACTGTCGCCCATAAGGCCCATGCCGAAAAGGAACAGTGCAACGCCGCCTAAAAGCTCAAGTACATTTGAAATCCCCAAAATAACTATTCTCCCACGATAAATAGAGCACAGCTGTGCAATTACTCGGTCGAAACTGTCTCAATATAAATATAAACTATAAGCGTGCTAAAATCCAGTTAATTTTACGATTTGCGTTTTTTGTCCAAATCAAATAAATCAAATCTATGTAAATTTTGTGCTATATGCTGTTCACTCTTGAAAAATAAACCGCTTGTGTTATTATTATAGCATCAACAGGAGGATCAGACCATGAATTTTTCGCTTAAAGCAAGTGCAAAAGCCGTTGCAAAGGGCACCGGCGTGTTGCTCGACTTTCTCGATAACGCAAGCATAAAGCTTCGCCCGCTCTCCGGAATTCCGTTTATAGGCGATACTATCGGAGATGTGCAGGATCTCATATCCATGCTGCATGACTATTATCACGGCAGTTATAAAAAAGTTCCGGCAGTTGTCATGCTCGGAACGGCGGCAATCGTCGCATATCTCGTAAGTCCGCTGGATCTCGTTCCGGACAGTATTCCGCTGCTGGGCTTTATAGACGACGCACTTATAATAAACCTCGTCATTCAGCTGTGCATTGACAAAGAGCTTGACCGCTACCGCACATGGCGCGCCGAGCAGAACGTGCAGGAAGCGTAAAACCGAAAGCATAACTCAAAAATCGGAGGTCACCCGACCCCCGATTTTTATACTTTTATAATTTTGGTTATTTATAAATTACCAGAGCCATGAAAACAAGGGGCTCACTGCCGCGGTTTGCCAGCGAATGGCCCTCGCCGTCGGGGCAGAAGGCCGTGTCTCCCGCGTGAAGAGTGATAACATTTCCGTTGTCGCTGTATTCGCCCTCACCGGACAGAATGCAGTAAAACTCGCCGTCACCGGTATGTATATGCCAGCCGAGCTCACTGCCGGGGTCGAGCGTTATGACGGAGAAAACCCTGCCTTTGTCGTAAAGCTGCGCGGGGTTTTCGATTATGCGCTTAAAGCGGACGCATCCGCTGCCGCCGAAAACATTCTCACCGGTTTCGTATTTATGCTCATCGTTTCGAATAACCATCAGTCATTTCTCCTTCCGCCGACTATAATTAAAAATCTCAGAAGCTGTGCAAGCGACACCGCCAGTGCCGCAACATAGGTCATCGCGGCGGCCGAGAGCACCTGCTTTGCCTGCTTGAATTCCTCGCCCTGCAAAAGTCCCGTTTCGTCAATCGTCTTCAGCGCCCTTGACGAGGCATTAAACTCCGTCGGCAGGGTGACAAGCTGAAACAGCGTAACCAGGCCGTACATTGCGCAGCCGAGGTAGGCAATCATAACAAAGGCCTCGCCTAAGGACGACAGGACAATGCCGATGATAATAAGCGGCACCGAGAGCTTTGCGCCGATATTGGTCACCGGGACTATCGCCGTGCGTATTTTGACAGGCGCATAGTTTGTCGCATGCTGAATGGCGTGACCGACCTCGTGGCAGGCAACGCCGATTGCAACCGTCGATGTGCTGCCGTAGACATCGTCCGACAGACGGACGACATTGCTTGACGGATCATAGTGGTCGGTCAGCGAGCCGGAAATGTGCTTAATCGGAACATTTGTCAGCCCGTTGCGGTCAAGCACCCAGCGTGCCGCCTGCGCTCCGGTTATGCCGCGCGAGTTTCGGGTGTTTTTATACTTTTTGAATGTCGAGTTTACCTTTGAGCTTGCCCACATCGCAAACAGCATCGCAGGCAGGACAAGGATTATATATGTCCAGTCAATGTACATGCATTACATCCCCAGTTCTTCGTCTATGAGTATAATTTCAACCTTATCCATATCGAACATCGGCCCCCAGAGCACGAGCATCGCGTTGCACACGCGCTCTGCCGAGCGGCAGTCGTGGCATCTGTCGTCTATCTTGCAGGGCGTTTTTGCCGGGAAACGCTTGCAGTTCTGCACAGCGGCGGTGTTGCGCGCACGGTAGACAGCCGACTCAAAATCGGGGCAGATTTTATTTGCCCCTGCTATGATATAAACCGTTTTGCGGCCGTAGACCTGACCAGCAAGGCGGTTGCCGCGCCCGTCAATGTTTATGATTTGTCCGTCCTCGGAGATGGCATTTGCACCGGATATGAACACCTTTGCCGCATTTTCTTTATCGAGCGTTTCAAGCCCCGGTTCACGCCAGTGCCAGAAGACCTCGTTGCCGTTATCCTTGAGCTTGTCATACAGTCCGAGCTGGTCAACGGTCTTTGAACCGCCGATGCCGACGCTTGTATCCTTTATCTCGCCGAGGAGATATGCGCAGGCTTCCTCGCCGTTTGCAAAATGCTGAACGGAAAAGTGCCGTGCTTTTAAATTCTTTATTGTCTTTTCAACATCCATGAGTAATCTCCTTTTCGCTTTCGCACAAATTTAATGCCTTTATGCTTTACTCTGTTTTATGCTGACAGTATATATTAATTCATCCTCTTAATCAAGCGGTATTTGCCCCCCTGCCTCGCACAGCCACCGACAGAGGAAAAAGTTCTTGACTTTAGGCGAAATTTGAATTATAATACACAAGCTGTTAAAATCTGAATAGCATTTTACTCGGAGAAGTCGCGTAGTCCGGCCGAGCGCGCACGATTGGAAATCGTGTAACACCCATAAGGTGTTCGAGGGTTCAAATCCCTCCTTCTCCGCCATAATTTAAGCCCCCATCTTTCGATGGGGGCATATTTTTTAATTTCAATTATTGCATCGCAAAAGCATCCGGAATATCAGACGCCTTGGCATTTTGACTTATTGAAGCTTTTCATTGAGCTCTGCAAAAAACGCACTGACAAAGGCGACAAACTCTGCGGTCTCGGGGTGGTCATCCGCGCTTTTATTCCAGCACAGCGCAATCTCGCCGTATTCATCGGCATTTATATCGCGGTAGAGCTTACCGACGGATGCGTCAAGCGTCACGATCTTCGGCATATACGCATAGCCGAGACCGCCGAGTACGCCTTTAAATACGATATTTATATCATTTGACTCACACATTATCTGCGGTTTGAAACCGTATTTAGCGAAAAACAGCTCAAGATTATTGCGCACGCCCGCGCCGATAGGAGATGTAACAAGCGGCTTATCCCGAAGATCGTTTATATCGATAATCTCGCAGTCCAAAAGCGGATCTCCGGGTGGAAGTATAACTCCGGCATATTCTCTGTAGACTGTCTTTTGGCTAATATGCCGCAGCTCGGTGCCGTTAAGCGGCGGCGTAACGAGTGCAAAATCTACCGTGCCGTTTTCGACCGTGCGGATTATATCCTCGCGAAAGCCGTAGCTTATGCTGAGCTTGCGCTCTGGAAAATGTTCCTTGTAAGCGTATATCATGGAGGGCATATATCCGCCGGCATCAGTCATAAGGCGTATGGTATTCTGCTTTTCACCGAGGATGGCAGAGATATCATCATATATCTCGTCCACGCTCCTGAGTATCTCCTGCGATTTTTTCAGCAGATATTCTCCGCACTCGGTGAGCACGACACCCCTACCCGCAGGCTCCAGAAGCGGAGCACCGAGCTCGTTTTCAAGCTGTTTTATGATTTTTGTAAGAAACGGCTGCGACACGCCGAGCCTGTCGGCAGCGCGTGATATGTGCTGCATCTGTGCCGCCATTGCAAAAAAGCGCAGGTCGCGGAGTTCCATAAAATCACCCTTCAAACTGTATTTAATTGATTATAACACGGTTTGAAGGGTTTTTGAATGTTTTTATTTAATAATATCGCTCTCTCTGCCGGGAGCCTTCATAAGCTCCTGCTTTGAACCCATGAACAATTTATAAAACCACACGCCGGGCATGAACACGATATACACCCACAGGCATGACAGAAACACACGCAGTCTGCTCGGCTCGGAGACCTTGACGGCGCGTGACTCGGTGTAGACCATTTTGCCGATCTTGCCCGGACATGCGCTTTCGCACAGTCCGCAGCCAAGGCATTTGTCAAGGTCTATTTTGCGATTTCCGTTTTCGTCAAAGCTCATCGCTCCAACAGGGCAGGCCTTGACGCATTTTCCGCAGTGGGAGCATTTATCCTCCTCAAATTTCGGCAGATACGGTCCGTTATAGTTTACAAACGGAACATGGTACTGAGTTTTGAGCGTCAGTGGCATGCAGCAGCAGGCGCAGCAGAAGCACAGGTTATCCTGATACGGCTGCACGCAGGATTCAACAACGGAGATAAGACCCCGCTCGTGGCACATATCTGCGACCTTGAGGCACTCCTCAATGCTCACCGGACGCTCGCCGGCCTTTTTCTTGAGCCTGCCATAGAAGTTAAGCCCGAAGCAAGTATTTAGCGGATGGTCGCAGTTGCCGCGCACCGAACGGCATACACAGGGCGAGACTGCAATATCCGTTGTATTTTTGATTATCTCCTTTGCCACCTCAATGGGCACTACAACGGAGTTCGTATGTATATAGCGATAATGCCACTCAAGCGCCTTCCGAATAAGCGGCCCAATGATTGGCTTAACTGCAAGCTGTCCCATCATATACGAAAAGCGCACGACATCGACGGTGTTTTTCAGATGTTTTTTCAGAAAATTGCGGCGGAATCGTGCATCGCTGTCATAGATTGTTATGCCCTCGATCTCGACCTTGCGTGATGTGTATCTGTTCTCTGTGCCCATTGTTTTACCCTCCTTGTTTAACCGATAAAACATTAACACGAAGCTCTCGCGATTTCCAATACTTTGTTTTGTATGCTATGATAACGCCGCAGGTTATGAAAGTATAACCTGCGACAATTAATAAGAAGAAAACTTATTTCTCTAAGACCACAAAAATAAGGTCGCAACACCCGTACCGCCAAAAATGTAAGAACCTACAAAAAGAAATGTTGGCTACTGTTTCATGATAATAAACATTATCGGAAGTTAGTACATAAAATTTAAAATCCTATTTCTTCTCGGATTTGATTTAGTTCTTTCCCGTTATACATAAAATATTGAGGACCGGCACTCGGACTTTTTCCTCGGAGCATATCAGCCAAAGAACTAAGAGAGCAAACTTCGCCTCTGTTTTGAGCAATTTTCTTGCATCGTTCTTGCATCGTTCTTGCGGAAAAATTCAAAGAGAGCGGGAAAGCCTTTATTTAACGGTATTTGAAGCGCTCATCGGTTCTTGCGGATGCGCAGCAAATGCGCCGAAAAAATCAAAGCATAGGCAAGAAAGAGCCTATTTGAACCTTAAGAGAAGAAGAATACACAAAAGAGAAAAAGTGCCGAAAACCCGCAAAAACACGGCATTTTCAGCACTTTTGTGGCGGATAGGGTGGGATTCGAACCCACGAGCCGCTTGCGCGACTACCTGATTTCGAGTCAGGGCCGTTATGACCACTTCGATACCTATCCGTATATGACAAGCGGCGCGAGGCCGGTTGTTTTTTATTTACGCCATCAGTTTATATCTTCGAGGTCAATTGCTTCCTCGTCGATATCCATGCTCATCTCGCCGATGCGCATGCGGCGTTCAATCTTCATCTTCTCAACGTGCTCATGAATGAGCTCCTTGACTTCCTCGGGCTGGCGTATATTCTTAAGCTCAAGCTCGGGGATGCTCTTATCCGTCGAGACAACCGTCACAGTGCCGACGCCGAAGATGCGCTGCCACAGCGAAACCGAAACGCGCAGGTCGCGCACACGGTACAGGATGATTTCATCGTGCTTTACATTCAGAAATCCGCGCTTGAGGAACAGTCTGTCCTCACTGAGCGCATAGCGTGTGAAGCTCAGCGGCATGCCGAGGATGCGCTTACGGTCGTGCCAGATTTCAACTATCTTAGAAACGAGCTTTGCCATTACGGTCACTCCTTACATAATGCCGGACACAATGCTTAAATATTCTACCTAATATCAAACTAAAAATCAAGTGTTTTTTTACTTTGCAGCGTCATACACATTGCAACAGCAAATTCAATTAAGATTTTCGTATTTTGTAAGTTGGTCAATCATAGTTTACAGTCAGTGAAAGAAGGACCAACATTAGGAGAATGCCAATTCAGGGGACGCGTAGAAATACCCGGCATTAGCAATTCTCCTTTCTTTACATATTACTCCACTCTTGATTGTAACAACTTAGGTCTTTCCTCTGCTAATATTTGATCATACCTAATCTGCTCCATTGTACTCCATTGATCTTTGTATGTTATTTTGATATCGCAATAGTCTTTCTCTTTCATCGCCGGAAGTGACGCCTTTATAGAAGTACACTCCTCAAACTCACCATGAGCGGCGATTTTGTAATACGGAGGAACATCCTTTAAAATTGTAACCGGTATATAGATTTCATATAGACCGGAGGGGTGATACCCCATCTGTTCCGCCGGTACCACATCCCCGTCTATAGTGAACCGCGAAACAACATGGTAGACTGTCTTTTCATAACTTACTATTTCTCCATCCTTCTGTGTACAAGTCCAAATATACCCATCATCTCCTCGCACCATGTGCCATGCGTTTCCCAGAAGAGTTCTAATTGGGTAAATGTTTTCACCATTTGCGTAATAAGTCTTCCAATCCGGAATGTCGAACCATATATCTTTGGAGTATTGATTAGCCTTGTACTCTGTTTCCTTATCTCCGAACTTCCAACAACCATTTTCCATAACGGCAGGTAAGGTCGTTGCCAATACTGGAATCTGAGTGTTAACCTCCTCTCCATCAACATATATAAACCATTTAATAGCCGCATGGTCACTCCAATCCTTTTTACAAAATGGCTGTCCGTCCGGTATCGGACCATTCTTGATTCGATTCCGAATCTCTTCGATGTATGCAATGTCGTCCCTGAACTCTTGCATTTCTTCCGGCGTAGCCAACTTCCTCAAGTAAGGATTTAGGCGGAAGTCAGAATCAAAATTTTCTCTATCAGGAGAATCGTAATCTAATTCCATTGCATGTTCGAGCCGCCACAATCTATCGTGAGTGACCAGCTCAGAACGATCTACGCTCCCTTCTTCCATCTCCTCTACGTATCTTTTATTTTCGCCCTCTCGAATATACTTTACCGTCATCTGAGGATGCTTGCTTCGCTTTATCTGGTTGGAGGTTGATTCCCCAAATAGATAACCTAATGCCGCCATCATCTCATACAAACCTGAAATTAATCCCATTCAATCAACTCCTATTTCAATTCATCTTTAAACGCTTCTAACCATAATCGATATTCACTTCTATATTCGTACTCTATTCTGCGAGCTCTTGCCATGCTTTAGTTTAAAACTTTACGATAAAAATAAGGGCAACATCTGTCAAGCCTTCGGTATCATCATCACCCTGATGCTCAACATTTCTGATTAAAATTCCATCGGCGAGCTTTACGGCTTCGTAAAAATATTTATCAGAATCCTCACTGACATCTACCGCAAGGTATGCTGCCTGCAATTTAACCTCCCCGTGATCGGCAAAAATGCTGAAGTCCACATCCTTCGGATCGTCCCCCGAGAATAGCGGAAAGTCATTCCCCTTATGTTCGGAAGCATAGCATTCCAAGTTTTCAACTACGTTTTCTATTCTGGCTTTTGCCTTTACGTCTGCTTTAGCTCCTGCTATCCTGCATTCATTATCAATTCTCTCTGTCAGATTATACATCTTCTACCACCTTATAAAAGACACCATCAATTGCCACGCCGATGCTTACGTCGCCATCGTCATTCGGCGTAAAATCAAATACACCAATCCGGAGTAACTCGGCAAATAGTTTAGTATCTGTGACCAACATGTCTTTGCCTTTGACTCTTATGCATATGCTCTTGAGTATAGATAGTATCTCGCTTTCAACTTTTAGATTCTCGCTGCAGATACAAGCTTTAAGCGATTCCTCACATTTTTCAACCTCCTGTATGGCTTTCGGATGCATAATGTATGTACCATTTAGCCGCTCATTATTTTCTCCAAAATTTTCTTTCATATACTTGTCTACGAGCTCGTCCGCGATATCAAACACATCATCATCACAAAGGTCTTCGCTATCAATATCATCGAAATAATTCCGGTCATCCATATCCATAACCTCCTGCACTTCTTGTGCTAAAATTATACATCATTTCCTTAATTGCTAAGTCCGCCCGCAATAATCAACCCACTGTAGTGGACTCGTTTATGCCCCCTCCTAACATAGCGAGGGCCTCCCATTGTGCTTTGCCATCCCGCGTACGGATCCTTTCTTCTTTCCTTCCGGCAAGAGGAGCAGCGGCATGGCGCACCCCATCTTTTCTTTTCGAAGTATTGCTGTTCTTTGATTGAAAATACAAACAGATTGTGACAATCACGGCAAAACAGAATTTTTTCTTCCATTGTTAAGCTCCTTTCAGATAATGATTTTGTTGTCAGTCAAGTGAGCTGTCGCTCACTATATATCAAACTATACACATCGTTCAATTTTGTTCATACCCGCTGCCTTTACTCCATGACACGGGGTTGAGCTTGCTTTTTGGCGTCTTACTCCCTTGGGAGCATGACAGGAGCTTGCTCCATGACACTTACATCCTTGGATGCTCATGTCAAGCCTTTAGTCATCTCATGCCGGCTTTAGGTACATATCTATCCCTTACTCAAGCCGAGATTAGTGACGATAGCAGTCACTGCTTACATCTCTCATAGTCATGCAAGCCGACTCCAATAGCCTTTACTAAAGTCTTTCGACTTTTCGCGTTCAGGAGTGCATACGCCTTGGAGCGTCCGACAAATTAATGCTTTTGTTGTCGGTCAAGTAGTGCCGTGCTGTCAAGCAAAGCTGTCAAGCAGTGCTGTCAAGCAAAGCTGTCAAGCAAAGCTGTCAAGCAGTGCTGTCAAGCAGTGCTGTCTAGCAAAGCTCTCACTATTAATCAAAAAGTGCGATGAAAAAAGCAATAATTATATAGCATATAAACAGTGAAAAGTATTTAAACATATGCAATATAAGCAAAAATAAAACTATTGCATTTATTCTAATACAAT
>CAVAPG010000005.1:0-29629 GCA_963590435.1 bacterium | reverse complement strand
GCCACGGCTCAGGTCATTGATGGGTGCGTTCAGACCCTGCAGAATGGGGCCGTATGCTGCAAATCCGCCGAGACGTGCGGCAATCTTATAGCCGATGTTGCCGGACTGGATTTCGGGGAAGATGAAGGTGTTGGCATAGCCTGCAACAGGTGAGCCGGGGAACTTGAGCTGGCCGACAACAGGAGAGACGGCTGCATCAAACTGCATCTCGCCATCGAGCTTGAGCTCGGGAGCAAGCTTCTTTGCCTCTTCGGTTGCGTTGCGTACGAGGTCAACGTTTACGCCCTTGCCGCTGCCCTTGGTGGAGTAAGACAGCATTGCGACTTTCGGGTCAATGCCGAAGACCTTTGCGGTCTCTGCGGTTGCAATTGCAACTTCTGCGAGCTTCTGTGCCGCGGTGAAGGTAACATTACCTTCCTTGTCAACGGTATCCTGATAATCTATATTGATTGCGCAGTCGCCCATTGCGAGGGTTTCATCGCCGCGGATCATAATAAAGCAGGAGGACACGAGGTGTGCGCCCTTCTTGGTCTTGACAAGCTGCAGCGCCGGACGGACAGTGTCGGCAGTGGAGTAGGTTGCGCCGCCGAGCAGGCAGTCGGCAACGCCCATCTTTACGAGCATCGTGCCGAAGTAGTTGCCCTTGGAAAGAGCAGCGCGGCAGTCCTCAGCGCTCATCTTGCCCTTGCGCAGTGCGACCATCTCATCGACCATTGCGTCCATGCCATCATAGGTTGCCGGATCGAGAATTTCGAGACCCTCGATATCGAAGCCGCCTTTTGCAGCTGCTGCCTTGACTTCATCGACATTGCCGACGAGAATCGGGGTCAGGAAGCCGTCCTTTTTAAGACGAGCTGCCGACTCAAGAATACGTGCGTCGCTGCCCTCGGTGTAGACTATTTTTCTGTGATCGTTTTTGAGAACTTCAATAAGATTTTCAAACATATTAGTTTCCTCCGTTAATGCGGCTTTTTTGCCGAAAAAAATTCCGGATATTACTTTATCACTACCGCGAAAATTTTTCAAGTCTTTAACCGTATTTCTATTTACAAACCGCAATTGGCTATGTATAATATACAGACTGTAATCATTTCTGGGAGAGAAAAGGGAAAATGAACGAATACAGCAAAAAAAGCTTTTCGCAGACTTTGTCTGATTTGCGCCACTCGGCAGGACTGAGCCAGCGCCAGGCGGCGGCGGATCTCGGCATCAGTCAGGCACTTTTGAGCCATTATGAAAACGGCGCACGCGAGCCCGGACTCAATTTCGTCTGCAAGGTGTGCGATTATTATAATGTCACAGCCGATTACATATTGGGACGTTCGCACAGCCCCGACGGAAACGACAGAGGTGCGGATGTCGCGCGCGCATTTGTAGCTCAGATGCGCATTCTGGCCAACAAAACGGAGGCTGCTCTGGAGGAACTGACATGATACCTCAGGATCACATAAGGAATTTCTCGATAATTGCCCATATAGATCACGGCAAGAGCACTCTTTCCGACAGACTTATCGAAATGTGCGGTGCTGTTGAGGAACGCATAATGGAGGATCAGATCCTCGACAATATGGACCTTGAACGCGAACGCGGAATTACCATAAAAGCACGCGCTGTCGGGCTTAATTACAAAGCAGACGACGGCGAAACCTATGTGCTCAACCTTATCGACACTCCGGGGCATGTTGACTTCAACTACGAGGTCAGCCGCTCACTTGCCGCCTGCGAAGGCGCGGTGCTGGTTGTAGACGCTTCACAGGGCGTTGAAGCACAGACGCTTGCAAACACTTATCTTGCGCTGGATGCCGACCTTGAGATACTGCCTGTTATAAACAAGATAGACCTTCCTGCCGCTGATCCTCAGCGTGTAAAGCAGGAAATTGAGGATATTATCGGCATACCGGCAATGGATGCACCCGAGATAAGCGCGAAGAACGGCATAAACATAAAGTCCGTGCTCGATGATATAGTCGCCAATGTTCCGGCACCGAAGGGTGATGTGAACGCACCACTTAAGGCTCTGATATTTGACAGTCAGTATGACAGCTATCGCGGCGTTATTGTATTTATGCGAATAACAGACGGCCGCATTGCAAAGGGAACGGAGATTCTTTTGCACTCAACCGGTGCAAAATACACAGTCCTCGAGGTCGGACATATGCGTCCGATTGGACTCGAACCCTGTGCGGAGCTTACGGCAGGCGATGTCGGATATTTCACGGCTTCGATAAAAAATGTCGCCGATACACAGGTTGGCGATACGGTAACAACTGCGTCAAATCCATGCGCCGAGGCTCTGCCCGGCTACCGTCCCGCGCGTGCAATGGTCTATTGCGGAATATACACGGAGGACGGCAGTAAATATCCCGACCTTCGAGATGCGCTTGAAAAACTGCAGCTTAATGATGCGTCGCTTTCCTTCGAACCGGAAAGCTCAGCGGCCCTCGGCTTCGGTTTCCGATGCGGATTCTTGGGTATGCTGCACATGGAAGTCATTCAGGAACGCCTTGAACGCGAGTTTGACCTTGATCTTGTTACAACATTGCCGAGCGTTATATATAAGGTCGTAAAGACCGACGGCGGCGTTGTCATGGTGGATAATCCTCACAACTATCCCGATGCCGGGATAATTGAGCATTCCGAGGAGCCATATGTAAAGGTTTCGATTATAACGCCGAATGATTTTGTCGGTAATATAATGCCGCTGTGCCAGGACAGACGCGGCGAATATAAGGACATGCAGTATCTTGACTCCCATCTTGTCGAGCTGCACTATGAGATGCCTCTCAACGAGATAATCTATGACTTTTTCGATACGCTCAAGGCTCGCACGAAGGGCTATGCATCGCTGGACTACGAGCTGAGCGAATATAAACCCTCAGAGCTTGTAAAAGTCGATATGCTCCTTAACGGCGACCAGGTTGATGCACTCAGCTTCATTGCGCATAAGGACAAGGCGTATCCGCGTGCGCGTAAGCTCTGCGAAAAGCTTAAGGACAATATTCCGCGTCAGCTGTTCGAGGTGCCCATTCAGGCGGCAATCGGCGGCAAGATTATTGCCCGCGAGACAGTAAAGGCAATGCGCAAGGATGTCCTTGCCAAGTGCTACGGCGGCGACATTACGCGAAAGAAAAAGCTGCTTGAAAAGCAAAAAGAAGGCAAAAAGAAAATGCGCCAGCTCGGCACGGTTCAGATACCGACTGAAGCATTCCTCGCCGTCCTCAAGCTTGACGAATGAAAATAATGAAAATATAACAATATAACTATGAAAAGGGCACAGGTTCGACGGAACCTGTGCCTTTTATCAACTCATCAATGAGCGGAGAGATGCTTTTTGCGTAAGTGAAGTCCGCGCCTGCCGCCAACGGACTTGAGCAGTGCGTGAAGCGGCACAAGATACAAGAAGCAAGCTGCAACCATGGCGCTGTCGGGCGCACCTATGGCGGCAATGGGTACAGAAAAAGCAATAGACCAGGGAATTAGAGGCGCGATGAGCACTGCGGTGTCCTCTATGCCGAGTGCAAGCTGCTGCCTGTCAGACGCCGCATCGCGGCACAACTGATACGTCAGCATGATTGCAAGGGTTTGGTTGCAGCTTATGATCGAGGTCAGAACCGAACTGAGAAGAACCGCACAATACGATCCCCGGCGATCGGCAAAATTATTTATATGCGTTTTAATTCCGTCAAGAAGTCCGGTTGCGCTGAAAATGCCGGCGTAGGTGGAGGATATGATTATTATTGCGATGTTTTTTAGCATTGAGACTATTCCGCCGCCGTCAAGCAGCGATGCAAGCTCGGCATCGCCGGCGCGGAAGCCGTATATGATGTCCGACAGCAGGTTAGATGCGCCGGTTCCCTGAAGTGTCAGGCAGAGTATGGCAGCGGATATTATGCTCACCGTCATGGTTATTTGGACGCGTATTTTGAGAAAGGACATGATGATGACCAGAACGGCCGGAATCAGGCAGAGGGGACTGATCTGCAGCTCACGGGTGAAGATGGATTCAAATTCCGGAGAGGCGCTTCCGTCATGCAGAAAAATGCCTGCCAGCGAATAGACGGCACAGCAGATAATCATCGGCAGAAGACTGCGCCGAAGCATGCAGCGGATGTTGGAAAAAACATTTGTCTCTGTAAGCTCGCTGACAAGCAGTGCACTCGTTGACATGGGAGAGGCTCTGTCGCCGAAATATGCGCCGGAAATTATCGCGCCGCCCAGCAGAACGGGGTCTGCACCCATTGATATGCCCATGGTCATGCTTATAACGCCCATTGTTGCCGAGGTGCCGAAGGCGGTTCCCATGAGCATTGAAACCGCGCAGTTGAGCAAAAAGCTCATAATAACAACGGTTTTCGGGTGGATAAGCGATGAGCAGTAGCATATAATCGCAGGAATTGTTCCGGCCGCACGCCAAAGAGCAGTGAGCAGCCCAATCAGAACAAGACTCAGTATTACGCTCTTGGCTGTTTTGACACCGCGTGCCATCATTGAAAATATGTCCTTTGCGTTATGCCCCATTTTATATGCGCAAAGTGAAAATATCAAAAGCCCTGCCAGAAGGGCGTATATAATAGATAAATTAAATATAACGCAGACTATAAGTGCGGCCGCGAACAAACCGAATACGGCAAGATGCATTTCTACCACCTCGGTGATTGATAATAGCACTGCATATAACAGTTGTAAAACTGATTATTTCAGAGTATAATACAGCAAAAAAACTGTGAAGGCGGAAATATGAACTTTCTTACAATGGAGTATTTCGTCACGGTCGCGGCGAAAAGGAGCATAACAAAGGCAGCCGAAGAACTGCACATAACTCAGCAGACGCTCAGCGCGCATATTCAGGCTGTAGAGCGGGAGCTCGGATGCAGGCTTATCATACGGCGAAACCCTCTGGAACTTACATACGAAGGGGAAGTCTTTTTACGATATGCCAAAGAATTTCACAGGGCGTATCAGTCCATGCAGACCGAATTTTGCGACATAACGGGCAATCAGCGCGGCGTATTGCGCGTCGGCATTTCATATACACGAGGAAGATCTATAATGCCGTCTGTCATATCGGCATTCGGCCGCGAATACCCCAACATTTGCGTAAGGCTTGACGAGGATGTGAACGATGCATTGCTTCGCAAGCTCCATAAGGGCGAAATTGACCTTGCAGTTGCAAACTTCAATGAGCCGGAGCAGGGAATAGTCCTGCGGGATTTCTACACCGAACAGGTTGTCATGCTCGCGCCGCGAAGCATGTGTCCCGATGGCATCGATGACAGACTGGATGCCGAGCAGCTGCTGCTGTTTGAGCACAGCCCTTTCGTCATGGGAAATCCTGAAGATATTGTCGGCAGAATAAGCAGAAGACTTATAAAATCGGCAGGCTTCCAGCCGCAGATGAGGGCACAGTCGGACAATGCCGAAACCCTCCTCGCAATGGCAGCAGACGGGATCGGAATATGCTTCTGCCCGCGGCATATGATAACAATGGCACTGACCGAGCGCCAGCTTGAGGGTGTTAGAATTTTTTCTTTTTCGTCTGATGACAGATATATGATAAATTTCGGCTACAGAAGCCGCCCGTATCAATGGACGATTATATCCGAGTTCATGCGCATAGCATCGGAAACGATAGGAGACAGACAATGGACAGAGAAGAATATATGAACATGGCGCTCGACCTTGCACGCGAAGCCTTCGCTGACGGAGAGATACCCGTCGGCTGCGTGATAGCCGATGCGGAGGGGAATATTATAGCGACGGGACGCAACAGGCGTGAGGCAAGGCATGACGCAACCGAGCACGCCGAGATGGAGGCTATACGCTCGGCATGCCGAGCAATCGGAGACTGGAGACTCAACGGCTGCACTATCTATGTTACGCTTGAACCCTGCCCCATGTGTGCCGGTGGGATAATAAACTCGCGCATCTCCACGGTCGTCTACGGCGCGAAGGACGAAAACACGGGCTCCTGCGGCAGCGTCATCAACCTTTTTGAGGAAAGATACGGTCATAAGCCGGCAATCTACGGCCTTGTGCGCGCCGAGGAATCCGCTAAGCTGCTTAAGGATTTCTTCAAAAAGGCAAGATAAAGCTGCCGAGTATGTGCAATATAACAATGCCGCGCTTATATGACAGTCCGATTTTCATTGAATACGGAAAAATATTCACTGTAGTGCCGCTTTTCCTTGACTGTTTATGCATTAAAATATATAATCTATGAATATTGAGTGAATAAATATTGCATAATTATCACTTTGCGAGGTATAAAATGACAAAAGTATTCATTGACGGCAGCGCAGGAACAACCGGACTGCGCATATATCAGCGCCTTGCCGAGAGACAGGACATCGAGCTTATAAAGCTTTCGGAGGAAAACAGGAAAAACAATGACGCACGAAGACAGGCCATGTTCGAGGCCGACATTTCGTTTTTGTGCCTGCCTGATGCCGCGGCGATAGAGGCCGTGGAGCTTGCCGAAGGAAGCGGAACGACGATTATAGATACATCAACCGCACACAGAGTAAATGACGACTGGGCCTACGGCTTTCCCGAGCTTACGGGCTTGAGAGATAAGATAAAAACATCAAAGCGCATTGCAAACCCAGGCTGTCACGCAAGCGGCTTTATATCGCTTGTAGCACCGCTGACGGAGTGCGGAATCATTCCGAAGGATATGTTTTTAAGCTGCTTTTCGCTCACGGGTTATTCCGGCGGCGGCAAGAAGATGATTGCCGAGTATGAAAGTGAAAACAGGGACAGCTTGCTTGATGCGCCGAGAATGTACGCAATGGCACAGAGCCACAAGCATCTGCCGGAAATGAAAAAGCTCTGTGGACTTGAAAACGCACCTGCATTCTGCCCGGTCGCCGCACCATATTACAGCGGCATGGAGGTCACGGTACCGCTTTCGGGCAAGAATATAAACGGCAGCATGGATGATATCAAAAACGCATATGCCGAGTATTATAAATCCGGCCTTGTGCATTTCATCGGAGATGCGAGCGAGGACGGCTTCCTGTCGGCAGGTACATTCGGCGGCAGAGACGATATGGCTGTCGGAGTTTACGGCAATGAAGAGCGCATCCTGCTCGTTTCGAGATTTGACAATCTCGGCAAGGGTGCATCGGGCGCCGCAATACAGAATATGAATATAATTCTTGGTATAGACGAAAAAACTGGACTTAATGTCTGAAGGAGATTTTGAAAATGAAAGTAATTTCAGGCGGCGTCTGCGCCGCACAGGGTTTTACAGCCGGCGGAGTTCACTGCGGAATCCGCAAGAACAGGGATAAGCGTGATCTTTCGATAATATACAGCAAGGTACGCGCCGCCGCGGCAGCAACATATACAACAAACCTCGTAAAGGGCGCACCGCTCAATGTTACGAAAAAGCATATCTCTGACGGTTATGCCCAGGCAGTCATATGCAACAGCGGCAACGCCAACACCTGCAATGCCAACGGCGTCGAAATTGCCGAGCAGATGAGCGCACTGCTGGCAGAAGGCCTTAATATAAGTGCCGATGACATTGTTGTTGCTTCAACCGGCGTAATCGGGCAGCCTCTCGATATAGCACCCATCGCAAAGGGCATTCCAATGCTCATCGCATCTCTTTCCGAAAACGGAAGCACCGATGCAGCCGAGGGCATCATAACAACCGATAAGCTTAAAAAGGAAGTTGCTGTTGAGTTCACTCTCGGCGGCAAGATCTGCAAGATGGGCGGCATTGCTAAGGGCAGCGGAATGATTCATCCGAATATGGCAACGATGCTCGTGTTTATAACAACCGATGCGGCAATATCTCCTGCAATGCTGCAGAAGGCGCTTTCGGGAGATATAAAGAACACATTCAATATGATATCCATCGACGGCGACACGTCGACAAACGATATGGTAACCGTTCTTGCAAACGGCATGGCCGGAAACAGCATTATTGACTGCGAAAACGACGACTATGCAGAGTTCATGAAGGCACTCAACACCGTCAATATGAATCTTTGCAGGCTGATAGCCGGTGATGGCGAGGGCGCGACAAAGCTTCTTGAATGCACCGTCAGCGGAGCAAAAGACGAAGCCACGGCAAAAACGGTGGCCAAGAGTGTTATCTGCTCATCTCTGGTCAAAACAGCAATGTTCGGTGCCGACGCAAACTGGGGCAGAATTCTCTGCGCAATCGGATACAGCGGCGCGGATGTCGATGTAAATAAAATCGATGTTTCCTTCAAAAGCGCAAAGGGCGAGATTGCCGTATGCAAAAACGGTGCGAGCATTGAATTTTCCGAAGAGCTTGCCAAGGAAATTCTCCTTGAAAAGGAAATTGATATTCTCGTCGATCTCAATGGCGGCGATGCCGGAGCAACGGCATGGGGCTGCGATTTGACATATGATTATGTCAGAATTAACGGAGACTACCGCACCTGATCGGAGGAAGCAAGATGAATGTCGAATACTCTACGTCCGAGCGTATTGAGGATGTCATAAACGCATTGCCGTATATCAAAAGATACACGGGCAAGATTGTAGTTGTAAAATACGGCGGAAGTGCCATGAAGGACGAAAACCTCAAGCAGAAGGTCATGCTCGACCTGGTGCTTCTGTGGACGATAGGCGTTAAGGTTGTGCTTGTTCACGGCGGCGGACCGGAGATAAATGCAGTAATGGCGAAGCTCGGCAAAAAGGCAGAGTTCATAGACGGCCTGCGCGTTACGGACAAGGAGACGGTCGAAATTGTCCAGATGGTTCTTGCCGGAAAAGTCAATAAGACTCTTGTCAATCAGCTTGAGGGCAAGGGTGCAAAGGCCATAGGCCTCTCCGGTATGGACGGCAGACTCATAGAGGCAGAGCAGAAGGATGAAAGACTCGGCTACGTCGGCAACATCACAAAAATAAATGCGCAGCCGATATACGACCTCCTCGATATGGGATATATCCCCGTTATCTCGACCATAGGCTGCGACAGACAGGGCAATGCCTATAACATAAACGGCGACACTGCAGCCGCAGAGATCGCCGGTGCGCTCAAGGCAGAGAGGTTCATACTCATGACCGATATAGACGGTGTGCTCAGAGATAAGGATGACCCGTCAACGCTCATTCCCGAAATTTCAAGGGAAGATGCGGATAAATACTGTGCCGAAGGAGTCATATCCGGCGGCATGATTCCAAAGGTCAAAAGCTGCTTTGATGCAATCGACGAGGGAGTAAAAAGCACAGTTATCATAAACGGAACGGTTCCGCACGCGATACTCACCGAGCTTCTGACAAACGAAGGCTGCGGCACCATGTTCAGCGGAGGAAATAAATGAATATTAAACAGACAGATAAAGAATATGTAGCGGGAACATACAACCGCTTTCCGGTTGAGATAGTCAGCGGCAAGGGATCCATAGTAAAAGACGAAACCGGCAAGGAATACATAGACCTCGGAAGCGGCATAGGCGTCACATCCTTCGGCATTGCCGATGAGGTCTGGCAGCAGGCCGTTATTGATCAGATATCCAAGGTTCAGCACACCTCGAATCTGTATTACACAAGTCCCTGCGCCGTGCTGGCACAGAAGCTCTGCGAAAAGAGCGGAATGAAAAAGGTGTTTTTTTCTAACTCCGGCGCCGAGGCCAATGAATGCGCAATCAAGGCCGCCAGAAAATATGCCGCCGAGAAAAAAGGCGCGGATCACTACACCATAATCACGCTTGTCAACAGCTTCCACGGCAGAACACTCACAACGCTTGCTGCAACAGGTCAGGAGCATTATCACGAGCTGTTTGCTCCGCTCACTCCGGGTTTTGCCTATGTTGAGGCAGGAAATTTCGAGCAGCTTAAGAAAACCGCCGAAGAAACAAAAGCGGCAGGCATTCTCATGGAGTGCATTCAGGGCGAGGGCGGAGTCATCCCGCTTGATAAGGATTTCGTGGTCAAGACCGCGGAATATGCGCACGAGAATGATATTGTTCTCATGTTCGATGAGGTTCAGGCAGGCAACGGCAGAAGCGGAAAATACTTCTCCTATATGAACTTCGGCGTTGAGCCTGATGTCGTGTCCACTGCAAAGGGACTGGCAGGCGGTCTGCCTCTGGGAGCAACACTCTTGGGTGAAAAGGTGCAGAATATATTCGGCTATGGCGACAATGGCTCCACATTCGGCGGAAACCCTGTGAGCTGTGCCGCAGCAATCAGCATCATAGACAGAATTGACGATAAGCTCATGGACGAGGTCAAGGCAAAGAGCGATTATGTGTTCAAAGCCTTCGAAAACGCCGACGGCGTTGAAAGCGTTGCCGGAATGGGCCTGATGATCGGTATAAAAACCGTGAAGCCCGCCGGAGAGGTTGTCAAGGCGTGCATAGATAAAGGCGTGCTGTGCCTCACGGCAAAGGACAAGGTTCGTCTCCTGCCTGCGCTGAATATCCCGATGGATGTTCTTCAAAAAGCTGTTGAGATAATAAAGGACACCTGCAAAGAATAGTTGCAGGTGTGGATGAAAAATAAACGGATGCTATAAACAAAGCCCAAGACTGTATTGATATACGGCCTTGGGCTTTGAAGGTTTTATCTCATCTCCCGGCTTCGGGGAGACAGTGCATACGCAGAGTGTCGAGCATTCTGAATCCCTCGGCGTGCGAAGAGAGGCATCGCAGGCCGAAATCCAATGACCGGATGCGCAGATACATGGAGATTGCCTTGCCCTCGGCACTCCCATCGGGAAACTGACTTTTATGGCAATCGAAGATTGAGGACAGCTGCTGCTCGAGCAGCTTTTTCGATGTCTTAACATAACGGTTGGGTGATGCCGTCATGTAATACGCAATTGCTTTCACCGGGGCGGAAGCTGCGCCGTGATTTTGCATTATACCCTCGTACGGAGCAAAATAGGCAATTTCCGACGAAGCCTTGCCTACATTCAGATGATCGACATGGCATTCGCTTTTGACGTGTGGATCCGGGCAGAAAATTATGTCCGGCTTAAATTCGCCGACGGCTTCGGAAATGCCGTCGAGCAGTTTGCCCCAGTCATAAAATCCGCCGTCGCTTAATCCGAGAAAGCGAACATCCTTCACCCCGAGCTTTGCTGCAGAATTAATTGTCTCTGCCTGACGGATGGCGATAAGCTCCTCCGGCGGAACTGTGGAAGAGCCGAATCTGCCGTCGGTGCAGCATAGAAATTCAACGGTTTTGCCCTGACTGACCAGCTTCGCTGCCGTCGCTCCCGCACCGATTTCAATATCATCCGGATGAGGCCCGATAAACAGATAGCGCTCAAAGCTTTCAAGCTTGGGCAGCGGCGAGGCTATGTTAATTGCAAGCCTTATCATGCTTTTTCTTCCTTGCGGGCGGTTATTTCACTGCATATGCGGTCGTATTCGTCCTCATCGAGCTTATAGTGCTTTTTGTACAGGAAATAGCTGAGCAGCATCAGTACGCAGGGGATAATCACCATGCACAGCAGCAGTGCCAGCGTCTTGCCGGAGCTTATGCCTGCAATTACATTGTCTATGGCCATAATCTTATCCTGCTCGGATATAAGATTGCGCGCACACTCGTTTTCAAGGTCAGATATACTGTTGGTGTACTGTGTGACGCCGAAGATAATATAGCTGAGGTTAGTCACAAGCACTATGAGTGCGGAAGCAAGCTTTGTAAGAAACGGACGGAGAGATGTTATTATTGCCTCGTCGCGCTCACCCGTGCGGTATTCGTTATATTCCACGGTGTTGATGATCGATATCATCATTATGAGATAGTAGCCGTACTGACCGAAGTTTGACAGTGCGTAGCCAATGGTTATCAACCAGAACTTGAGCATTGTTGCGGGGAGAGCAAGACCGGCGACAAGCATCAGAGCATATCCGACCATCGAGATGCAGGCGAGAACGGTCATGAGTTTTTTGCGCTTTATATGGCGTGAAATGGCCGGGTAGAAGATCATGAGAAATGCCGTGACGGACATGCCGACTATGGTGAACAGCGAGAACAGACCGCCCTCGTATCCGAATTCAAAATAGACATAAGTCGAGCCTATGCCGCCGACAATGAGACCGTTGCCTATCTGCTGGAGCAGGAAAATGAGGCTTATCCACAGAAGCTGATCGTTGCCGGTAATGGTTGACCATATTTTCTTGAAGCTAATGGGAGGAGCGTCTGTGTACTCGCGCCTTTCACGTACACCAAAGATGGTAAAGCACAGAAACAGCGGAGCTATTATGCATATTACAAGCGCGATTATGCCGTATGCGGTCGTTGTACTTCCGCCGATGGCCATGTCGCCTACGGTGAACATGGGTATAAGAACGCTTGCAAGCGTGCTGCCGATGCCCGCAAACAATGTTGCGCGCGAGGTAAACTGGTTTCTGGCATTCGCGTCAGTCGAAAGGGCGGGAACCATGCCCCAGTATGATATGTCGTGCATTGTGAAGGTTATCGAGTACATGAAATAGATAACGCCGAAGAACCATACAAAGCTCCAGCCCTGCAGGTCTGTGTTGAATGCCAGATACACAACGACGGAAGTCGAAAGGATGCCGATAACGAGCCATGGCTTAAATTTACCCCAGCGTGTACGTGTGCGCTCGATTATATTTCCCATGATGGGGTCATTGAGTGCATCAAAGATTCGCGCCGCAACGACAATTGCGGTTATTGCGGCGAATTGGGCATTTGTGAGATTCTTTGTGAACAGCACAAAGGTTATTATGCAGCTTGTAAACAGATAATATATCATGTCCCTGCCGACAGTCCCGAGCGGGAACATGATAAGATTTTTCTTTCTTTGCTTGAGGTCTTCCATAACAGTCTCCTATCCGAAATTAAATATGCATATTATTTTATCAGTCCGAAATAACAATATCAAGCGAAACGAGGGCGAGCGGGTGCTGAACTTTGATGCGCAAAATTGGTATACATGCACAAATGAATATGTGAAATTCGTAAAAATTCCGTCTTGCGAAACACAACAATATCGGATAGAATGTATTCCATCCAAACTCAATATGAAATTTACGAGGTGGTCAAGTTGCAGCAGCTTATCGATCGCATAAAGCGCGACGGCGTTGTCAAGCCGGGCGGAGTCCTGAAGGTAGACAGTTTTTTGAATCATCAGATAGATCCGCGCCTGAGCTATGACATGGCAAAGGAGATTCACAGACTGTTTGAAAACGAGGATATAAATAAGATACTCACAATCGAGGCTTCGGGTATCGGCATGGCTGTTTTGACGGGTCTTGTTTTTGACTGCCCCGTTGTCTTTGCAAAAAAGAGCAAGACTATTAACCTGTCTGATGATGTTTACTCAACAACCGTGTATTCCTTCACTCATCAGGTCTCCAAGCAGGTTCTGGTTTCGAAACGATACCTCAACCCCGGGGATAAAGTGCTGATAGTCGATGATTTCCTTGCAAACGGTGCAGCCCTTGAAGGCCTGTGTGATATAGTCGAGCAGGCAGGAGCGACGGTTGTCGGCGCTGCAATCGCGATTGAAAAAGCCTTCCAACCGGGAGGCGCAAAGCTGCGTGCAAGAGGTCTGCGTATTGAGTCGCTGGCTCGTATTGAGTCAATGAACGATGACAGCATTGTATTTTGCAAAGAGTAAATATGCACAAAAATCACTGAAAATCGCTGCCAAACTTATCAACAAACGGGCATTGACTTTTCGTTGCTCAGTTGATATGCTTAAAGAGAACTCACAAGAGCAAAAAAACAGAATACAATTTTCGATATATAGCAAATGATATGGATTTGAAGTCTCTACCCGGACGCCGTAAATGACCGGACTATCGAAGTTTTTATATAGGGCAGAATTATTTCTACCCTGACTTTGGTTTTTCCCGCCGATCACATATCGATGTGTACGGCGGTTTTTGTTTTTGTATCAAAGCCCGAACGGGTTTGATAATAGAATTTTTGGAGGGTAACCGAAAGATGATGAAGAAGATTACAGCACTGCTTCTGGCGATGGTCATGGTGTTCGCACTGTGCGCCTGCGGCAGCAACAACACGGATGACAAAGAAGACGGCGACAGCGCTTCCGAAGTCAAGGTTGGATTCATATTCCTGCATGACGAAAACTCCACTTATGACCTCAACTTCATGAACGCAGCAGAGGCTGCCTGCAAGAACCTCGGCCTCGATGAGAGCCAGTATGTCTTCAAGAAAAACGTTCCCGAAGGTCAGGAATGCTACGATGCAGCTGCAGAGCTCGTTGACGAAGGCTGCACCATCATTTTCGCTGACAGCTTTGGCCATGAGTCCTTCATGATTGAAGCCGCAAAGGAATTCCCCGAAGTTCAGTTCTGCCACGCTACCGGCACTCTTGCACATACCGAAGGCCTTGACAACTATCACAATGCATTCGCATCCATCTACGAAGGCCGCTACCTTGCAGGTATTGCAGCAGGCCTCAAGCTCAACGAGATGATCGCAAACGGCGAGTTCACCGCAGACGAGGCAAAGATCGGCTATGTCGGCGCATTCACCTACGCAGAGGTTATCTCCGGTTACACCTCTTTCTTCCTCGGCGCTCGCTCCGTATGCCCCAGCGCTACCATGGAAGTAACCTTCACCGGCTCATGGTATGATGAGACCGCTGAGAAGGAAGCAGCAAACACCCTCATCAAGAACGGCTGCAAGCTCATCAGCCAGCACGCTGACTCCATGGGCGCTCCCACCGCATGCGAGACCGCAGGTGTTCCCAATGTTTCCTACAACGGCAGCACCGAGTCTGCCTGCCCGAACACATTCATCGTTTCCTCCCGCATTGACTGGACTCCTTACTACGAGTATGCAATCAAGGCAGTCATGAACGGCGAGAGCATCGACACCGACTGGACCGGCACTCTTGCAACAGGTTCTGTTGTTCTGACCGATGTCAATGAAAACGTTGCAGCTGAAGGCACTGCTGATGCAATTGCCGAAGCTAAGGCAAAGCTCGAAGACGGTTCCCTGAACGTTTTTGATGCAAGCACATTCACTGTCGACGGCAAAGAGCTTGAAAGCTACGAGGCCGATGTTGACACAGATGCAGATTACACGCCCGATACCGAGGCAATAAAGGACGGCGTATTCCTCGAATCCACATATCGCTCTGCTCCTTACTTCGATATCCAGATAGACGGTATCACTCTGCTTGACACCAACTTCGGAAGCTGATATATCGAATATCACTTTGAACTTAAAGGAAGCTCCGCAAATACGGAGCTTCCTTTCAACCTATAAAACGCGGAAATGACCGCACAGGAAAGAGCATGAAAAAAACTCCGTGTTTTTTCCTGTGCTGCCACAAATACACATCAGGAGTAGAGAGATGGATAATAAAAATGCGGCCGTTAAGATGAGAAATATATCGAAGTCTTTCGGTACCACAAAAGCAAACGATAAGATATGGCTGGATATATACAAGGGCGAGATACTCGCGCTTCTCGGCGAAAACGGCTCGGGAAAGACCACCCTTATGAACATGCTGTCCGGCATTTATTTTCCGGATGAGGGCGAGATATTTGTCAACGACAAGGAAGTTGTCATACGCTCCCCGAAGGATGCACTTAATCTCGGAATCGGTATGATTCACCAGCATTTCAAGCTCGTTGATGTTCTTACGGCAACGGAGAATATAATTCTCGGCCTCGAAGGCAAAGGAAAGCTTGATCTGAAGTCAGCGGCAAATAAAATTCGCGAGATATGCGATACATACGGCTTTGATGTCAATCCGGACCAGCACATATATGAAATGAGCGTATCACAAAAGCAGACGGTTGAGATTGTCAAGGTTCTTTACCGCGGCGCCGATATACTCATACTCGATGAGCCGACTGCAGTTCTTACTCCTCAGGAGACCGATAAGCTGTTTGCGGTCTTGCGGAACATGCGCGATGCGGGCAAGGCCATTGTCATAATCACACATAAAATGCATGAGGTCGAGGAGCTCTCCGACAGGGTTGCCGTCCTGCGTCACGGTCAGTTCATCGGCGACATGCTCACGAAAAATACAAATGCCCAGGAAATGACCAATATGATGGTCGGGCATGCGGTAGAATTAAATATCGACCGCCCCGAACCCGTCAATCCCAAACCGCGCATTGAGGTTAAGAACCTCACGGTTCGCAGTATCGACGGCATAGTAAAGCTCGATGACGTGTCATTTACGGCAAACAGCGGTGAGATACTGGGCATTGCGGGTATTTCCGGCTGCGGTCAGAAGGAACTGCTTGAAGCCATTGCCGGTCTTCAGCCAACCGAGAGCGGCAGCGTAAGCTATATAAAAGACAGCGGCGAAAGGGAAGAACTTCTCGGAAAAGACCCACTTTCGATAGCCGATTTGGGTGTTGTCCTTTCGTTTGTCCCCGAGGATCGCCTCGGAATGGGCCTTGTTGGCAATATGGACCTCGGTGATAACATGATGCTTCGCTCCTTCAGAAAGGGAAAAAGCATTTTTACCGACAGAAAAAGCCCCCGCAAACTTGCTGAAAATGTCGTTGATGAGCTTGAGGTTGTAACGCCCGGTATCAGCACTCCGGTACGTCGTCTTTCCGGCGGCAATGTCCAGAAGGTCCTTGTCGGACGCGAGATTGCCTCGGCACCGACGGTGCTGCTTACGGCATATGCCGTGCGCGGTCTGGATATCAACTCATCTTATATGATCTACGATCTCATAAATCGCCAGAAGAAAAAAGGCGTTGCTGTCATATATGTCGGAGAGGATCTCGATGTTCTCATCGAGCTGTGCGACAGAATTCTGGTATTGTGCGGCGGCAAGGTCAGCGGAATAGTTCCCGGACGCGGCGCAAAGAAACGCGATGTCGGCATGATGATGACGAAGCTTGGAGGCGAGAAGGCTGATGAAGAATAACAATAAGGAGCCGCTGCTACATATAGTCAAGCGCGGCGCACTTCCGTGGTATAAGGCGTGGGGGATACGCCTGCTGGCAATTGTCGCAGCTCTTGTAGTGTGCGCGATAATCACAATGACCGTAACGGGCGAAGATCCGCTTCAGGTATATGCAACGATGATTGACAGCTCCTTCGGAAGCGAGCGCAAGATGTGGATACTCGCTCAGAACACGGCAATGCTGCTCGGCGTGTCTCTTGCGGTAACTCCGGCGTTCAAAATGAAGTTCTGGAATATCGGAGCCGAGGGCCAGGTCCTCGCAGGATGCCTTGCGGCGGCTGCATGTATGATCTGCCTTTCCGATACTGTGTCAAACGGACTGCTTATAGTCATCAGTGCTGCAGCCAGTATTGTCGCCGGCGCAATTTGGGGCGGCATTCCGGCCTTCTTCAAGGCAAAGTGGAACACGAACGAGACGCTCTTTACACTCATGATGAACTATGTTGCAACTCAGCTTGTCGCGTTCTTCGTGATTATCTGGGAGGTTCCCAAAGGAGCCGGCCAGATAGGTATTATAAACCAGAGCAGCCGCCTCGGATGGCTTCCGCAGATCGGCGGCAACAAATATATGCTTAATGTCATAATCGTGCTTGTCATTACGGTGCTTGTTTATGTTTATCTGAAGTATTCAAAGCACGGCTACGAGCTCTCGGTTGTCGGCGAAAGCGAGAGAACAGCACGCTATGTCGGAATAAAAGTTGACAGAGTTATCATAAGAACAATGCTCCTGTCCGGAGCAATATGCGGTGTTGTTGGATTCCTGCTTGTTTCCGGCACGGACCATACGCTGTCAACCACGCTTGCCGGCGGCCGCGGATTTACAGCTGTCATGATTTCATGGCTTGCAAAGTTTAATCCGATTATTATGATCTTTGCCAGTATGCTCCTCGCGTTCCTCGATAAGGGCGCAAGCGCGATATCCACGAACTTCGGCCTGAACCATTCTTTCTCGGATATACTGACAGGCATAATCCTGTTTTTCATCATCGGATGTGAGTTCTTCATAAGCTATAAGATAAGCTTCCGCAAGGCGGCAGGAAAGGAGAAGGCTGAAAATGTTTGATATTGTTTCCTTTTTCCCACGTGCGGTAATGCAGGGCATTCCGCTTCTGTTCGGCGGCACGGGTGAAATTATAACCGAAAAGTCCGGCAACCTGAACCTCGGTATCCCGGGCATTATGTATGTCGGCGGCATCTGCGGCGTCATCGGTGCGTTTTTATACGAACAGTCGGCAGTTGAATTCAACAGTGCCCTTGCGATAATTATTCCGCTTGCTTCAAGTCTGCTCGGCTCACTGCTTATGGGACTCCTGTACTGCTTCCTGACGGTCACGCTCAGAGCTAATCAGAATGTAACCGGCCTTGCAATGACAACATTCGGCGTCGGCATAGGCAACTTCTTCGGCGGCTCGCTCATTAAGCTCACCGATGCCGAGGTCCCGTCCATAGCACTTTCTGCAACAAGCAGTGTGTTCAGTAAATCGCTTCCGTTTGCCGACAACCTCGGGTGGTTCGGCAAAATGTTCCTGAGCTATGGCTTTCTCGCATATGCGGCGGTAATAATCGCCGTGATAACGGCATATATCATAAAGAAAACGCGCGTCGGCCTGAATCTCCGCGCAGTCGGTGAGAGCCCGGCAACGGCAGACGCGGCCGGAATTAACGTAAATAAATATAAATACATAGCAACCTGCGTGGGCAGTATGATAGCCGGTCTGGGCGGTCTGTATTATGTAATGGACTATGCCTGCGGCGTCTGGTCAAACGACGCATTCGGCGATCGCGGCTGGCTTGCAATTGCGCTTGTTATCTTCTCAATATGGAGACCGAACCTCGCGATTATTGCATCTATCCTGTTCGGCGGACTGTATATCGTCTATCTCTACATTCCGGCCGGCACACAGCTTTATATGATGGAACTGTATAAGATGCTCCCGTATCTTGTGACGATTATCGTCCTCGTCGTTGTTTCCATGCGCAAGAAGCGCGAAAATGAACCGCCCGCATCCCTCGGACTTGCATACTTCCGAGAAGACAGGTAAAATCGCATATAATCCAAAAGCTCCGACTTTGAGGTCGGAGCTTTTGCTATGCCAAATCTTCAGTTGGTCCGCGCTTTGCCTTTGCGGTATTCGGGCGGAACATCATACAGAGTTTCGTGCTCGCTTATCGCAACATCGCGCAGGTTGAATGCACCTCCGCTCAGGCACCATTCATATGCCGCACCTATGGCAATTCGAATGCCGAGGGCAACAATGTCCTCGGGTTTGTTTTTGTTGCGTATAATCCCCTGCTTCTGGCAGCTGAATATCAGCTTTGCAAACCATTCGTTGAAGGAATTATATAGTTCAAACAGCCCGACGGGCTTTTGAAGCTCAAGCGACAGCAGCGTACCTGTAAGCTCCGGACCGAAATCCATCGCAAGGGTCAGATATCTGTCATACAGAGCCCAGATGCGGTCAAGATCGCTGTCGGCATTTAAAAAATCGGCAATCATCGACTGCTGATCGCCCTTGAGACTGCCCAGCACATGTGTGATAATCTCATCCTTGCCGGAAAAGATGCTGTAAAATGATGAGCGCGGAACGCCTGCCCTGCGGCATATGTCGCTTACCGTCACGCTCGAATATCCCTGACTCTTGAAAAGATCAAGAGCGGCGGAAATTATCGCGTCCGTATTTTTTGAACCCAAAGCTGACATTTGTTCACCTCTTGTACATATGTCTAAATCTTACATACACATTAACATATTCCGTCGAGACTGTCAAACAGATATCCAAAACAGTTGTCAGAAATAAACGAGCAATATTGGCGGAAATATAGATTTTTCCTTGCCTTGTTGACTTGATTACACTGTGAATTTATTATTTAGACAGTAAAAACGAGAATGTATAGCAAAAAGGGAGGAACTAATATGAGCTATGATATGCTTCTGTCGCCGATGAAAATCGGATCAATGACAGTAAAAAACCGCACTGTTATGACCGCCGCCGAGGTGAGTATGGGGCAGACAAACGGCAAACCTACGGAAATGCTAATGAATTATTACGAAGAAAGAGCAAAGGGCGGCGTTGGCCTTATAATGCCGGGCGTCACACGCGTCAATGATACCAGAGGAACTTTTTCTTTTACCCAGTTAGCAATGAGCCACGATTACCACATTGCTCCGATGCACGAATTTGCAGAGCGTATACACAAGCACGGAGCGAAGCTTTGTATACAGCTTCACCACCCGGGACGGCAAGGTTATGGTAGTGCTCTTAATAGTTTGCCTTTAGTTATTCCTATCACAAATAGGAAACCTGAGTTTGCAAAGGTTATGTTTAAGGCAGCACCGATGCTAATGAATCTGGAATTCAAATACAAGATTTCTCAATCTGTTCAGGCACCGTCTAAAGTGGAATGCAGCTATCACGGCGGTTCAAGAATGCATGAAATGAGCAGACATGAAATAAAGAAACTCCAACGTGACTTCGTTGATGCCGCAGAGAGATGTAAAAAAGCGGGCGTTGATGCGGTAGAACTGCATGGCGGACACGGTTATTTGATCCAGCAGTTTTTGTCGCCGAATACGAACAAACGAACCGACGAATACGGCGGAAGCTTTGAAAACCGCATGCGATTTGTCGCGGAGATTATTGACGGAATACGCGATCGCTGCGGAAAAGACTATCCGCTCATAGTCAGACTTACCGCGGATGAAATGTACGACAGAATCGGCAAACCCGGCAAGGGATACGATATCGAGATGGGCAAGCACATTGCCATGCGGCTTGAAGAGCTCGGCGTTGATGCTATCAATGTTACAAGTGCCTGCTACGATGCATTTAACTATTGGGCTGAGCCAACATCATTCAAAGAGGGCTGGCGTGCATATCTTGCAAAAGAAATAAAGAGTGTAGTAAGTATTCCCGTAATTGCCGCCAATGTTATCCGGTCTCCGGAGCAAGCAGAGAGACAAATTAGAGAAGGTTACCAAGACTTTATGGGTTCTGCACGATGCTTTATCTGCGATCCCCATTGGGTAAAGAAAGTTGAAGAGGGAAGAGAAAGCGAAATAAGACGTTGCATCGGCTGCTGCAACTGCTTATTTAAATTGATGGAAAATGGACCTAAGGGAGAAGCTACATATTGTGCGCTCAATATGTCCGTGGGCAAAGAAAAGGCTTATTTCAATCAGCCGCGGGACGGAGAGGGCAGAAAAATAATCGTTGTCGGTGCCGGTCCTGCGGGACTTACCGCCGCGCAGACAATGGCACGCCGCGGCTTTGATGTAACGGTTTATGAGAAAAACGCCGAACCCGGAGGTCAGGTTAACTCCGCCGCGTCCTGCCACCTTAAGGATAAACTTCACTGGTGCATCGAGGATCTCATGGTCAATGCTCAAAAGGACGGAGCAAAAATAAACCTCGGAGCTGAGATGAGCGCCGGACAGCTTGCCGATGAAAAGCCGTATGCAGTGCTCGTTGCAACAGGCGGCGTGCCTCTGCGTCCGAAATCCATACCGGGAATAGACGGCGATAATGTCTGCCTCGCAACGGATATCATTCACGGCGAGAAACGCATAGAGAACAAGCGCGTCGTTGTCGTCGGATCCGGTATAACCGGACTTGAGGTAACGGAATTTCTAAATGACGCAGGCTGCAAAGTTACAATCATAGAAATGGCACCCGAGATTGCACCGGGAGCATGGTTCCAGCTTGTTGACGATGAGCTTGAGCGTATAAAGCCGTTCGGCACTGAGTTTAAGACATCAACAAAGCTTGTCGGAATAGAGAAAGACGCGGTTCTGACCGAGGACGCAAAAACGGGTGAGAAGAGCAGAATAAAAACCGATGCTGTTGTTCTCTCGCTCGGAGTAAGACCGGTTAACAATCTTGTCGGCGAGCTGAAAGCTCTCGGCGTGAACGCGGTTGCTGTCGGTGATGCCTGCTCAAGCGGAACAATTGCCGATGCGTGCCACAGCGCATATGACGCTGCAATGCAGATTAAATGAGGAGGGACAGAGAATGATAGAGAACAAAAAAATAGTACTCACCGGAGCTTCCAGCGGCATAGGCCTTGAAGTGCTTAAGATACTTGCAAAGGGCAAGGGTAATGTCATAATAGCGGTCTCACGTCACGCCGAGCAGCGCCTGTTCGATTTCGGCCCCAATGTTATTCCCATGAACATCGACTGCAGCACCAAAGAGGGGATAGACAAGCTCTTTTCGATTGCGGAGAATGCATTTGGCAAAATTGATATCCTCTATGCCAACGCCGGTTTCCCATACTATGAGGCATTTGATTACCTCGACTGGGACAGAGTTAAGAAAATGTTTGATACCAACACACTTTCGCCGATATACACCTACTCGAAATACCTGCATCATCTCAACGGCAGGGACGGACATCTGGCGTTTACAATAAGCGCAATCGGTCAGATGGCTATGCCGGGATATGCTATATACAGCGCGTCAAAATTCGGTCTTGAGGGCTTCCAGCAGGCAATACGCCTTGAAAAACCGAAAAACATGAAATTCACATGCCTGTATCCCGTCGCTACGGATACAAACTTTTTCAAGGTCGCCGCCGATGGCGTGCAGTTTGAAAAACCGTTCCCTGTGCAAAATCCCGTTACCGTTGCAAAGAAAATGGTGCGCGGCATTGAAAAAAGACAGAAGAGCGTATCGCCCTGCCCATTGTTTGCAATAAGCAAGGCTATGATGACGGTGATGCCGTTTGTGCGCACTGTATACTGGGAGCTTGAACTGCAAAAGCTCAAGAGATTTCTTAAAAAGACCAGAGGATAATGCCTTAAAAATATTAGAACATAATTTTAATCAGATGCAAAATACGGGGAAACCTTGAATTCAAGGTTTCCCCGTGTATCATATGTTCGCTTTGAAGATTTAGTGTACTGTGCTGTTTGCACCCGGAGCTTTCTTGCATATTCCGCGTCCGAAGCGCACCGACTGCTCTTTGCCGTGCAGGGTATCGTCAAAAACCGACTGCGGAAGATCGAGCATGCCTTCCTTAAAGAGAAGAACTATTGTTGAACCGCCGAAACGGAACAGACCCTTCTCTTCGCCGCGGTGAGTTACTCCGGCTTCACGGTAATTTTCTATCTTTCCGACGAGGCAGGCTCCGACCTCTATTTGCACAACAGGTCCAAAATTTTCTGTCTCCAGCAGACAGTATTCACGCGTGTTTTGCTTAAATACCGGGCGTTTCCTGACGACAATTGGCTGCACGGGATGGTATCTGCCGTCAATGTGCCAGTTGCGGCTTTTGAACCCGTCATCTATGTAGCAGTATCTGTGATAATTTTCAACACCGAGCCTGAGAACAAGGCAGACACCGTTGGTATAATCATCTGTAATGTTCGCCCCACCGACGAGGTCATCGACATTATAGTAGCTGTTCTTTATCGAAAATACCGAATCGCTGCTTATTTTATATGCCGACATGTATCCGTCACATGGAGAAATCAATGTGTCGGAATCTATGTCAACAGGGCGAGCACCGTCCTTCACCTGCCTGGTGAAAAAATCGTTAAAGCATTTGTAATCCTGCTTGGTGTAGTCGTTCATATCAATGCTGTTTGCGCTGATAAATCCGTCGATTTTCCGAACTGAATGCCTCGTGTCCATATAGGCACCGACAGCAACGGAGAGAATAGGATTAGTCATAATTTGACGGACAAGCCAACCGATATGTTTGCAGTAGCAATACCGTAGGCCGATGGCCATTTTTTTAGACGTCATTTGTTTCACTGAACCTTCTTTTAATTAATACGCCGAGAAGCAGAACTCCGCAGAAAATTATAGTTGCATAGAAGCTTATGCCGCGGCTGAGCAATTCCACACTTGCCGGTTCGCAGACAATCTGCTTAAAGCCGCTGAGCAGTATATAGTCGGCAACGCCGACTGCACCCGGAATCGGGATCGCATTTGAGCCGAGAACGGCAAAGGCCTGAACAGAAAAAGCCTTGAATGCATTTATCGCCGTTCCGCCGACAGCCATAAAAACGCAGACGGAAACGAGAATAACCGACAGCCTTTGAGCAAAATTGCACAGGAAAACTTTTATCAGCAACCGGGTTTCCTTCCTGAGAAGCACACCGCATTCCTTATACTGCCTTATCATCGCAAGCAATTTGCCGTATTGCTCGTCATAGTCTCTGAAAATGCGCAGTTTGCAGAGAAGCTTCAGTCCCCAACGGCAAAACGTAAGTATGAGCCGTTCATCGAATATGCACAGGAGAAAAAGTGCGATAAATGCAATCTGAACAACAGTGCCGAAGGCAATAAACAGCTTCGGCGCGGTACTCATGTTTAGGAAAATCGCCGGATGCAAGACCAAGCACACCGCACTTATGATGAGTATCGAAACCGTGTACATGACAAGGTTGAGAAGAAGAGCAATGGTTGATATTGCCGCCGGAATGCCGCATCGCATCATCAATATAAGTGAAGCGGGCTGCCCTCCGGTAGCCGACGGAGTTATGGCGGAAAAGAAAATATCCGTTGCCGAAAATAAAATGCCCTTGCCGCTTGAGAAGCTATGGCCGAAAAAACGGCAGGTGCATTGAAGCCCAAGCCCTTCAAAATAGACAAAACCGAAAGCGAACAGCACAGCCGCCGCAATCCACACGAGATCTGCGTGCCTGAGAAAGCGGATAAATCCTTCCCACGAAAAACCCTTTGAGTGTGAGGTTATGAGTTTTACTGTTATTGCGGATATGACAATCAAAAGCCCTATCCATATCAGATTGTTTTTCGAGTTGTTCTTCATAAAACTCCGGTAGCGTTTTTTGAAATTAACTGTATGAATTCAATTAGCACAGTTAGTATACATAAAGTATAGATGATTGTCAACGCTTTGTCGAAATTTTCTTGTTTTTATTGTCAGATGTTTGCGTTGACAAATATGAAAGCAGCTAATATAATTTCCCTGTTAAGGGAGTGTTTCACCCCGAAAGAAGGAAAGGCGGATCTGCTTATGAAAAATGTTATTGAAATGTTCGGCTCTATGGTGTTTAACGACTGCGTAATGCAGGCGCGGCTGCCAAAACAGGCCTACAAGCAGGTTCAGCGTTCCATCAGCCTCGGTGAACGCCTCGACAGCGAAACTGCCGAGGTCGTCGCAAATGCTATGAAGGACTGGGCTTTGGAAAAGGGTGCAACGCACTTCACACACTGGTTCCAGCCTATGACCGGAATCACCGCCGAAAAGCATGACAGCTTTATTTCTCCGAGCGATAACGGAAGAATTATCATGGAGTTTTCCGGAAAGGAGCTCATTCAGGGTGAGCCTGATGCATCGAGCTTCCCCACAGGCGGCCTTCGCGCTACATTTGAAGCACGCGGATACACAGCATGGGATCCGACATCCTATGCTTTCATCAAAGACGGCGTTCTTTGCATACCGACGGCATTCTGCTCATACGGCGGTGAGGCGCTGGATAAAAAAACTCCACTGCTGCGTTCAATGGAGGCACTGAACCGTCAGGGACTTCGTGTGTTAAAGCTCTTCGGCAACACTGATGTCACGGCAGTAAAGACGACTGTCGGCCCCGAACAGGAGTATTTCCTTATAGATAAAAGCGTTTACGAAAAGCGCAAGGACATAATGTACACCGGCAGGACGCTGTTCGGCGCCCAGCCTCCAAAAGGGCAGGAGCTTGACGATCACTATTACGGAACGATAAAGCCGCGCGTTGCGGCATTCATGGAAGAGCTGGATGAGGAGCTTTGGAAGCTTGGAGTTCTCGCAAAGACCGAGCATAACGAGGTCGCACCCGGGCAGCATGAACTCGCTCCGGTTTATACAACGACAAATATTGCCGCAGATCATAACCAGATTACAATGGAGCTTATGCAGAAGCTTGCACGCAAATATGACATGGTATGCCTTCTGCATGAAAAACCGTTTGCCGGCGTTAACGGCTCAGGCAAACACAATAACTGGTCGCTGACAACAGATACGGGAGTAAACCTTCTTGAGCCGGGAGATACACCGTATGAGAACGCACAGTTCCTGCTTATGCTGTGTGCGGTTCTACAGGCTGTTGATGATTATCAGGACATGCTGCGTATATCCGTCGCCAGTGCGGCAAATGATCACCGCCTCGGGGCTGCCGAGGCACCTCCGGCGATTATTTCCGTTTTCCTCGGAGATGAGCTTGAGGAAATACTCGATGCGATAGAGAATGATACGCCGTACGGCGGCAAGGAGAAGGAACAGATTAAGGTCGGTGTTCATGTCCTGCCTAAATTCGCCCGCGATGCCACGGATCGCAACCGTACATCTCCGTTCGCTTTTACGGGCAATAAATTTGAATTCCGCATGCTCGGCTCATCAATGTCAATATCCGGTGCAAACGTAGTTTTAAATACGGCAGTTGCCGAGTCACTGCGCAAGTATGCAGATATACTCGAAAATGCGGACAATTTTGAAACAAGTCTGCATGATCTTATTCGCAGCGTTATTAAAAAACACAGACGCATAATTTTCAACGGCAACGGCTATGGCGATGAATGGATAAAGGAAGCCGCCTCCCGCGGCCTTAAAAACTTCCGCACGACCGTTGACTGCGTGCCCTATTATCTTGACATAAAGAATGTAGATCTGTTTGCACGGCACAGAGTATATTCGGAAATTGAACTTGCAGCCCGTTACAAAATGAAGCTTGACAACTATTGCAAGGTCATTCGTATCGAATCGCTCACTATGCAGGAAATGGTCTGGCAGGACATTCTGCCGGCGGCAAGCGCGTATTCAAAGCAGCTTTCCGATACGGCACTTGCAAAAGCCGAGCTGGGAGTTGATAACAGCTTTGAGCGCGAGCAGGCATCCAAGATAAGCTCGCTTATGAGTGAAACGGTCAAAAATGTGCGCGCACTCGCTGCGGCTGCGGAAGCGGCAGACGGATATACGGATAATTACACGAAGGCTTCCGTTTTCCGCGATAAGGTTCTTCCCGCTCAGGAGGCACTCAGAAAGAGCGTTGACGAGCTCGAGATAAACACTTCCAAGCAGTTTTGGCCATATCCGACATATGGCGACATTCTGTTCAGCGTGCAATAAGCTTCTGGATTTGTATCGTTTAAATGCAAAGGAGCGGGAATATTGGAACTTAGCAAAAAAACCGTTAAACGAATTCTGCTTATTATAAGCTTTACCGTCTTTCTGATCTGGGCAATTTATAATCACAAGCTTCTGTTTAATTACGTCGGTGAGCTTTATTCGCTCATATCGCCGTTTGTTGTCGGACTGTGCATTGCCTATGTGGTCAATGTTATACTGCGCCCGATTGAACGCATGTGGATGAAGCTTCTGAGCAAATCAAAAGGAAATTGGGCGAAAAAGCTCAAGCGCCCCATTTGCCTCCTGCTTAGCATATTGCTGATAATCGGAATTATTATCGCAGTTGTGTTTCTGATAATTCCGGAGCTGAGCAAGTCGATCTCATCCCTCGTGAGCATGGTGCCGACCTATGTGGAGGAAGTCGAGGATTGGTGGAACGGTCTGTCACTTCGCCTTGACAAATATAATATACAGCTTCCGGAGTTCAGCTTTAATTCCGATAAGCTTGTTCAAATGCTCAAGGACGGAGGCTCTGCAGTTATAAACACGACCCTTTCGGCAACAACGTCGATTGTCACGGCGGTTATAAACATAGTTCTAGCGCTGGCTTTTTCGATATATGTTCTTGCCCAGAAGGAAACACTCAAAAGGCAGTCGAAAAAAGTCCTTGCAAAGCTTATGAAGCCCGAAAAAATGCAGAGCCTTTTGGATATGCTCGGACTTATTAACCGCACATTCACGAATTTTATAACCGGACAGCTCACGGAAGCGGTTATAATCGGCGCGCTGTGCTTTATAGGCATGTCGATATTCAAAATGCCGTACGCTCCGGCAATTTCCGTTCTCGTCGGGTTTACTGCCCTCATCCCGGTGTTCGGTGCATTTATTGGAACAGCCATCGGTGCGTTCCTGATACTGCTTGTAAAACCGATACAGGCACTTTGGTTTGTTGTATTTATCATTGTACTTCAGCAATTTGAAGGCAATCTCATCTATCCCAAGGTTGTCGGAAAGTCAGTCGGACTGCCTGGCATATGGGTGCTCGTAGCCGTAACAATCGGCGGTAATGCCATGGGAGTTGTAGGTATGCTTATAAGTGTGCCGCTGTGCTCGGTTCTGTATGTCGTTGCACGCAACGCAGTCAACGGCAAACCTCTCGCCGGAGAAAAACCAACACCAAGCAGCTCAGAGCAGGTAAAATAAGCGTAAAAAATCCGCATCACTTGATGCGGATTTTTCAGTTACTTATCTTCTTTTTCATCCGATTGCTGAGCCTGAAGACGTTCGACTTCTGCTTTAAGTTCTTCGTTCTGCATTTTGAGCTCATCAAGCTTCTTGTTGAGCGGGGCAAGCTGATGCTTAAGCTCACCGGAGACAATGCCTTTATAAAATGTGTAGCGTCCGGTGAGGCTCACGGCCGAGAATACGACTGCCGCGCCGCATGCCGCAACTCCGACTTTTTTAATATCAACCTTGCGCATAAGATGCATAACGCTGCGTTTGTTGAGCTTTCCCGACTGCAGAAGCTCGAGAGCATTCATGTCCTCGTACTGGGCTTCAACGGAGGAATTGCGCTTTGAAGATTTCTTCATTTAAATCACATCCATAAATTTATTTTCTTGCTCGCATTATAGCACAGCTTTCAATTTTTTCAAGCGACAGCTTAGCTTTTGAACGATTGAATGTTATGTGCTCATTATATTGCCTATGTAAACAGCTGCGGCATTGACTAAAGGCAAAAAAGTGCTATTATTAGCTCATCCTAAACGCATCAAACACAAAATCGGAGTGAACACAATGACGGAAAAATTATATTATATTGACAGCCATATGAAGAATTTTACCGCAACCGTTACGTCTTGCGAAAAAGACGGAGATAAATATCTCGTCACGCTTGACCGCACGGCTTTCTTCCCCGAAGGCGGAGGACAACTTGGCGACAGCGGTATGATAGGCGATGTAAAGGTATTTGATACACACGAGAAGCACGGAGAAGTTGCGCATTATGTAAACCGGCCCATCGAAGTCGGAAAAACCTTTGAATGCTCAATTGACTGGGAAACACGCTTTCGCAGGATGCAGAATCATTCCGGCGAGCACATCGTGTCGGGAATTATACATAAAAAATACGGGTACAACAATGTCGGCTTTCATATGGGAAGCGATGTTGTTACCATTGATTTTGACGGGGAACTCACTCCCGAACAGCTCGAAGAGATTGAACGTGAGGCAAATTACACCATCGCGGCAAATTACAAGGTCAAGACTTCTTTTCCGCCTGAGGATGTGCTCAAGACTCTTGAGTACCGCAGCAAGATAGAACTTACGGAAAATGTTCGCATAGTTGAAATTGAAAACACCGATATATGTGCCTGCTGTGCTCCTCATGTAAATACAACCGCCCAAGTCGGAGCAATACACATCCTGACATCGGAGAGACGCCGGCGCGGGGGAGACGGTGTGCGCATAACCATGCTCTGTGGGCTTGACGCCTATGATAACGATGTGATCATAAGAAATAACAACAGCGAGATTTCCATTCTGCTGTCGGCAAAGCGCAGGGAAACAGCCGAAGCCGTGCGCAGACTAATGAATGAAAATGAAAAACTCAAGGCCCGCTCTTCGGAGCTGTGCCGCGAACTTGCAAAAATGAAGGCATCCGAAATAGAGCAGACCGAGGGC
>CAVAPG010000004.1:0-30435 GCA_963590435.1 bacterium | reverse complement strand
CCCCTTCAACGGCCCTATTGCCGGCATCGTTCTCGGCTGGGACGGCGAGAAGTTCCTGTTTAACCCCACCCAGGAGGAGCGCAAGACAAACCGCATGACCACAACGATTGCGGCAACACATAAGAAGATCGTCATGATTGAGTCCGAGGCAGATCAGGTCCCCGACGATGTCATGTACGAGGGCATTGTTCAGGCTCATGAGCATCTGCAGCCCGTCCTTGACCTCATCGACAAGATGGTCGCAGAGATAGGCAAGCCGAAGTTTGAGTACGAGCACGCCGCATTTGACGAGGAGCTGTTCAACAAGCTCGTTGAGAACGAGTTTGAAGGCATGGAATACTGCATGGACACCGACGACAAGAACGTCCGCGAGGCACGCGTTAACGAGTGGGTCACCGCAATGGAGGAGAAGTACTCCGAGGAGCACCCCGACATGATGCAGTACATGGACGAAATTCTCTATAAGCTGCAGAAGAAGGTCGTCAAGAAGTGGCTGCTGGCAGGCAAGCGCGTTGACGGACGCGCAATGAACGAGATACGTCCTCTCGGCAGCGAGGTCGGCGTTATCCCCAGAGTTCACGGTTCGGCACTGTTCACCCGCGGTCAGACTCAGGTTCTGTCCATCGCAACTCTGGCAACCCTCAGCATGTCCCAGAAGCTCGACACCATCTGGGAAGAGGAAGAGAAACGCTTCATGCATCACTACAACATGCCCGCGTATTCAACAGGCGAGGCACGTGCCAGCCGCAGCACCGGCCGCCGCGAATACGGCCACGGCGCACTGGTCGAAAAAGCTCTCGAGAGTGTTATCCCCTCTGTTGAAGACTTCCCCTACACCATCCGCGTAGTTTCCGAAATTCTCTCTTCAAACGGCTCGACATCGCAGGGCTCAATCTGCGGCACGACTCTGGCCCTTATGGACGCAGGCGTTCCCATCAAGGCTCCCGTTGCCGGCATTTCCTGCGGACTTATCCAGGACGGCGATGACTTCACAACATTCATCGACATTCAGGGCGTTGAGGACTTCCACGGCGAGATGGACTTCAAAGTCGCCGGCACAAAGGCCGGTATCACCGCCATCCAGATGGACCTCAAAAACGACGGCCTCAAGCACGAGATAGTTAAGGAAGCACTCCAGATTACTCGTGAGGCACGCTATCAGATTCTCGACGAGATAATGCTCAAGGCTCTGCCTGAGCCTCGCAAGGAGCTTGCAAAGACAGCCCCGAAGATGATCCAGATGAAGATCAACCCCGACAAGATCCGCGAGGTTATCGGCTCCGGCGGCAAGGTTATCCAGAAGATTACCGCTGACACGGGCTGCAAGATTGATATCGACGATGACGGCAGCATTTTCATCGCATCCGAGGATATCGAGGCATGCCGCGCCGCACGCCAGACCATTGAAAACATCGTTTTTGAGCCCGAGGTCGGCGCACTGTACTACGGCAAGGTTGTCCGCATAATCCCGATAGGCGCATTCATAGAGCTCGCACCGGGCAAGGACGGCATGTGCCACATCAAGGACCTTGAGTACAAGCGCACAGAGAAGGTCGAGGATGTTCTCAACGTCGGCGATATGACATGGGTCAAGGTCACCGAGATTGACGACCGCGGCAGAGTAAATCTCTCGCGCAAGGAAGCCCTTAAGGAGCGCGGCGAGGCATAATTGCCGAATTCCTCAGGTCAATAGACGACAGAAATTTTGAATAGTAAAGCAAAAATATGCCCGACTCGGTTCCGAGTCGGGCATTGACATGTTATGTTTTCATTGGCGCTCAAGCGCTTATCGGCACTCGAAGCAGTGCCATTCCTCTTCGTGGTGATGGGCGATTATCTCAAGTCCGGCGCTCTTGAGTGCGGCGGCGACCTCGTCCTCGCGGCCGTCGATTATACCCGAGGTAATGAACACTCCGTCCGCTGCCATGAAGGTGCGCACGAACGGTGCGAGAGGAATTATAACATCCGAAACAATGTTGGCAAGCACGATGCCATATCCCGTGCCGAGCATTTTCCGAAGCTTTGCATCGCCGGTTATATCGCCGGCAAAGACCTTTATCTTATCATCGCCGATGCCGTTGAGCGCGGCATTTTCCATGACTATATCGGGAGCCTTGGGGTCAATGTCGCACGCCGTGCAGAAGTCACTGCCCAGAACAAGCGCACCGATGCCGAGTATTCCGCTGCCGCAGCCGAGGTCAAGTGCGCGTTTGCCCGCTCCGGCATAATTTTCAAGCGCGGCAAGGCACATGCGCGTCGTCGCGTGCGAGCCCGTTCCGAACAGCAGACCGGGGTCAAGGCGCAGAGGCACTCTGCCCTCCTCGGAGCAGTCTATCCATTCAGGCACTACGAGAAGCTTGCTGCCTATTTCAAGCGGCTTATAATACTGCTTCCAGTTGTTCTCCCAGTCGGCATCGCATACGGGCGCCGTTTTGACATCAAACTCCGCCTTTACAGCGTCAAGCAAAGACGCACCTGCGGCATTATCCTCAAGATAGAATTTCACGCGGCAAACGCCCTTGTAGCTCTCCTCAAGGGATGCATCGACATAGTCCCAGTATTGGCGGTTATTTTCCAGAAAGGTCTTGAAATCCTCTTCGTTTTCGATGACAAAGCCGTCTATTCCGAGGGCTGTGAGCCTGTCGCAGACTTCATCGGTGTTTTTGCACTCTATCGTGACTTCAGTGTAGTTCATATTTAATCTCCAAAACTGCCCCGCTGTTTGGCGGGGCAGTTAATCATTTTATTTTTGCTTTTATTTATTCGGCGTCGTCGCTGATAAGACCGTAGCCGCCGTTCTTGCGGCGATAGACCACCGAGATTGCGCCGTCGGCCTGGTCGTTTCTGAACACGAAGAACTCATGCTCAAGCAGATTCATCTGCAAAATTGCCTCTTCGGGCGACATGGGCTTGATGGGGAAACGCTTACTGCGGACGATTTTGAATTCCTCATCCTCCTCTTCCTCGGCAGGAACGAAATCGGGCCTTGTCTCTTTTTCAAGTGCGCCCTCTCTCAGACGCTTTTCAAGGCGTGTCTTGTTCTTGCGGATCTGACGCTCGATAGCCGCGACGCCGGAATCAACCGAAGCATACATATCGCTTGTAAGCTCGCTGGCCCTGTAGTACAGGCCGTTGTTGGAAACCGTAATCTCAGCCAGGAATCTGCCGCGCTCCATGCTGAACGTGACGCTTGCGCTGCTTTCGGTCTTAAAGAAGCGGTCGAGTTTGCCGACTTTGCGCTCAGTATAAGCTCTAAGCTCGTCGGATGAACCCATCTTTTTTTCGGTAAATGTGAATTTCATATGTGCCGGCTCCTTTCTGCTTTGCAGGATATATCCTGCTTTGACTTATTATAGCACAGCTGCATGTAAATTAAAAGACACTTTTGTTGAATTTGCTTCAAAATTCAAAAATTATTTTCAAATTTTTATTCAACACTGATATAACAGTCGGGCAGTGCATCCTTGAGCGTCTGCAGCTGCTGATCGCTTATGCTGTTTCCGCCGAGCCAGAGCTGCTTGAGTCCCGTGAGCTTTGTCAGAGCCGAGACATCGCTTATATTATTATTTGACAGGTCAAGTGATTCGAGCGTTGTAAGCGTCGACAGGGCGGAAATTCTCGATATGCTGTTGTCCGACAGGTCCAGATGCTTCACCTTCGTAAATCCCGAAACCTTGGAGATATCACTTATCCCGAGGCCGCTTGCTTCAACCGTTTCGGCGTCCTTTGCAAAGCTTTTTCCGCCGAGGACAATGTCGCTTTTAAGCTCCGAGTGGCTTATTGTGCAGCCGGAGAGCTTCTTCTGCAGTGCGCTGACCGCCGTCTCACTCAGCTCGGAGTTTTCCTTTATGCTGAGCTTTTTGAGACTCTTGAGGTCATACAGCTCCTCAAGGTCGCTGTCCTCAAGTCCGGTATTATCAAGCCAGAGCGTGTTGAGATTCGTCAGTCTGCCGATGGCGGCAATACTGCTGAGCTCATTGTCGCTGCAGTTGAGCTCCTTGAGCTTTGTGAGGTCCTGAATTGCGGCAACGGATTTTATCCTGTTGCCAGATATGTTCAGATATTCGAGCTTTGAGACGCTCATGAGCGGACTTATATCGCTTATGCGGTTGTTTGAAATATCAAGCTCCGTGAGCTCGGGCAGGTCAACCAGCGCAGATATATCCGAAATTGAGTTATCCGACAGGTCGAGCTTCTTAAGCTTTGTGCAGACTGACAGCAGGGTTATGTCGCGCACATCGCAGCCTGACAGGTCAAGCTCCGTGACATCGCTTTTGAAGGTCTTGCCGCCGAGCTTGATCTCAATGACATCATCCTTGGCATCGTCACTGTAGATGATGCAGTCGGGCAGCTCCTCCTTGAGCTTTTTCAGCTGTGCCTTGCTTATGTCCATATCGCCGATGGTCAGCATCGCAAGATTATCCAGATCGTAAAGGGGGCTGAAATCCTTGATTTCATTGCCGTCAAGATGCAGAGTTTTGAGCGATGTAAGCTTCTTCAAGGGGCTTATGTCGCTTATCTCATTATCCGACAGGTCAAGCGTCGTGAGCTTACCGAGCGATGACAGGAAGCTTATATCGTCAAGCTTGTTGCCCGAGAGCTTAAGACTTGTAAGCTCGGTGAGCTTTGTTATATCGCTGACCGCGGCAGAGCCTACGCCCTTGTCGGACAAATCAAGCGTCGTTGTTTCAACGTCATACTGCTCGCCGCAGATGACAACAATCTTGCCGCTGTCGTAATCCTCCTTGGCCTTTTTAAGCCGCTCTATCTCGCTTGCTATCTTTTCATCGCCGCTCGTTGAGCTTTCGAGAATTGCAATGGCATTGACATAGTCGTATTTTGCTTCATAGCAGCTGCTCATAAGAAGCAGGCACTCATCGGTCTTTTTTATCTCCAGCGCCGTCCTGAGCTGCTCGAGTGCGCTGTCATAGTCGCCTGCCATGTAATACTCCTGGGCTTTTTCCATGGCATTGTTATAATCTTTTTCCGTTCCGCTGTTTTTCAGGGCAAGGATGGCAACGAACATCAGCGCAAGCACTGCGACAATGGAAATGCCGATGATAATCAGCTTCTTTCTCTTCCTGTGCTCGCGAAGCTCCGCCTGCTCGCGTATGACACGTTCTGCATTCGAGTCGTTTTCCGGATCATCATACTCATCTTCGGGATATTCGGGCTGTCCGTCATCGTCCTGCGGCGTCAGCTCATAGCCCTCGGTTTCGCGCAGTATCTCCTCAAGCTCGGGGTCGAACAGACTCTGGAAGCCTTCGTTTACGGTGTCAAGAACCGTTTTTTCCTCTTCGGATTTATGAATTTGCTGCTCTATATCGTCTTTATTGACGACCACGGTTTTTTCGTTATCCGAATTTCTTTGTATCGTATCACTCATGCTCTTCACCCTCCTGAGAAAGTGCGTCTGCGGCAGTCTCCGATGCCGGAGGCTCCTCGTTGTTTATCAGAATATCTATCGTCTGCTGCTCCTCGCCGGCGGCCTTTTCCGCGGCAAAGTCGCGCTTTTTCATGGCAAAGCATATGCACAGCAGTGCCGCCATGATGCACAGCACCGATATCTCCGGCAGCACCTGCGAAAGCTCAACGGACTTATCTGCGGCGGAAAACATATCTTTGTCGAGATATATATGCACAGCCAGCGGCAGTCCGAACAGGGGAACAAGCAGCCACTTTGTGCGTATAACGCCGAACACCGTTGCCGTGTAGATAAACGCAACCACGAGATACAGGCAGATGCACAGCAGGGTGTGCAGTATGCTGTCAAAGCCGAAGGCCTTGATTATGAAAAACATAACGCCGAGCAAGACCGGAATAAACGTCATGCTGAAAAACCTCTTGCCGCAGTATAGAACTATCAGGCAAAACAGCAGGCAGCACAGTATAGGCAACGCTATCTGGAAGATGATAAAGCCGCTTTTCTGATTTGACCAGAAGCCCCAGTAGCCGAAGAAGCGGCACAGCACCGACAGAAGCATGAAGATGACCGAGAGCCTGACGAAGAAATTCTTCTTGCTTACCGAATATCTTATCTTATCGCTTTTTATGTTAGCGCTTTCCGTTCCCATATCCAAGCACCTCCGATTAAAATGCCCAGTTTCCGTTTTTGAATATCTGCACGGTTTGGCCGTTTTCACATTCGCCGGTAATATCGAGATCCTCAGAGCCGATCATAAAATCCTCGTGGATCATCGATGAATTTATTCCCATTTCGCGGCACTGCTCGAGGGTGTAGTCTTCGAAATTTCTTATGCAGTTGGCAAAGCCGTCGCCCAGCGCGAGATGGCAGGCGGCATTTTCGTCAAAGAGCGTATTGTAAAACATGATGCCGCTGTTTCTTATCGGACTGTCATAGGGAACAAGGGCGCATTCGCCGAGCATTTTCGAGCCTTCATCCATGGAAACAAGCGTTTTCAGCGCATCCTCGCCCTTTTCGGCATGAACCTCCGAAACACAGCCGTTTTCGAATTTTATGCTGAAGTTTTCAATCATCGTGCCTCTGTAGGACAGCGGGCGCGTGGAGTATACTATGCCCTCGGCCCGACCCTTCATCGGGCTTGTGAAAACCTCTTCGCTGGGTATGTTGGGGTTGAATGTCACATTTGTTCCGAGCGTGTCCTCCGCGCCTGCCATGAACTGCGCCTGCGGAATAAGTCCGACCGTGAAATCTGTTCCGTTTGCGCTTTTATAGTGCAATTTGCGCAGTGACAGCGAGTTGAGATACTCGCAGCGGCTCTTGAGGTCGGCATTGTGCTCCTGCCATGCCTTCACGCCGTCGCCGTCGGCGCGTGATGTGTAGAGTATAGCCTCCCAGAGCTTTTCAACGGCCTCTTCTTCGCTGAGCTCGGGAAAGACCTTTTTTGCCCACGCCTTGCCGGGCACCGCGGCGATAACCCACTGGTATTTGTTCTCCATCGAATCGCGTATCGGCTTTATGACCTTCCAGCGCATCTGAATGCTCTTGCCCCATTTTTCCTGATCGAGCGAATCAAGCCCCGAGGGGTCTGCCGATTCGATATAAATCATCGCCGGAAGAGTCTCCGCCCTGTGCAGAAGCTTTTCCTTCTCCCACGCGGTAATTTCGCCGAGCCTCTCAACGCTCTGATATTTGACATGCTTAAGCCTCAGCGGCTGATGCGTCCATTCCACGCGGACCTCGGCCGCACCTGCAAGATAGCACTGCTCAACGAGCATTTCGACAAACTCCGGCTGATCAAGCTCGGCACTGATTACAACATCCTGTCCCTTCCGGACATTGGCGCCGACCTTTACGATAAGCTCGGCGTAGCTTTCAAGTTTTTTAGCATCCATATTATAAAAATCTTCCTTATCGTTTCGTTGCTGTTTATTTTATCACACCGGTTACAAAATTACTACACATTTATATTAACACCGCAAAATTTTTCTTCTCAATTCATATTGAGTTAATAAATTTCTTATAGTATAATCTACTATAATTATAATCAAATTAAAGGTATACAAGGGGATTTTATGGTATCAAAGCATCAGTACAGAACAATTGCGATAATTCTGGCCGTTGTTCTGCTTCTTGCGGCGCTCATGACGGGTCTTACGGGGCTTGAAAACAATTCGTCCGTGACCCGGGCACGCTCGGAATACACCTCGTTTAAGAAAACGCTCGACACTCTCAGCGACAGTGAGCAGACGCTTGCCGACGGCAAGGAAGAATATGAGCAGAAAAAGGCCGAATATGACGAGCTTCTTGCGGCATATAACGAAAAATATGCACAGTACGAGCAGGACGAAAAGCAGTATAACGAGGATGTGCTCAGCTATAACCAGCAGCTTGCAGCGTACAATGTCGGAAAAAGTCAGCTTGAGGGCAGCGATGCACAAAGCAGCATTTCAAGTGCGCGTGCGCAGCTCGATTCCGGCTGGGCGGCATATAACGAGGGTAAGGCCGCATACGATCAACTCAATTCCGCCATAAGTCAGATGGAGGATAAATTCATTCCGCATCAGCTGGCTCTGAAGCTTGTCGGCGCGCAGATGGGCATTGACCTCACCGACAGCTATTTATCCGACATGAAGTCTCAGCTTGACTCGGCATATGCCCAGCTTCAGCAGGGTGAGGCGAGCCTTTCAAGCGCACAGCAGCAGGTAAGCTCGGCGCAGGAGAAGCTTTCAAGCATGGAAAGCGAGATTGAATCCGGTCCGTCCAAGTTCGATTCCGAGGCGCAGACCTTAAGCGATACAAAGGCAGCGCTTGATGAGGAAAAAGAAAGCCTCGACGCAAAGGCCGAGGAGCTTGCAGAATATGAAGATGTGTCCGAAAAGCTTGAGCGCGGACGCGAAAGTCTCATCGACGAGGGCTACGGCAGCGAGGAGAACACAACGGCAGAGATCATAAGCTCCGCAGAGAAGCACGAATCGGCACTGCATCGGACGTATCTCAAAGCCTCGGTGTCATTTGCCGTGACATACACAGCGCACCTTCTGTCGGTCGCCTGTGCCGCGGCGGCGCTCATCCTTCTGTCAAAGAAGAAAAGCTCCCTTTCGTTTAAGCTTGCCGCGCTTGCAGCAGTGCTCGGCGCCGTAAGCGTTATTGCCTCGCTTGTGTACGGAAGTGTTGATTCGCTGGCGTTTGCCGCCGCCGTCTTCACGGTTGTCGGCATCGGTCTGTCACTCAAACTCGCCGACGAATACGGCGAATAAAGCCCTGCAGAGTAAATAGATTGGAGCTCATATTAAAATTTCACATCAGAACGACAAAAGACCGCAGCTTCCGCTGCGGCCTTTTGTTTTGGAGAAATAGAGAGGATATATGTCGGGAGGAAGAGAGAGCCCTCCCGATAAAGGAGAAGAAACATAGCGTGGTTATTGTCTGGGGATACTCGAAACTCCGAATTCGCTGACTCCGTTTGTTCCGGCCTCAGGGTCGGATTCGTCAAACGTGACACTCAGTGTTTCATACTCGCCGCCGCGATAGACGACGATATCGGTGCTCTGGCCGGCCTTGAAGGTTTTCACTGCGGCGTTAAGATCGGAGTAACCTCCGACTGGCTCGCCGCCGACCTCGGTGATGATATCCCCTGCCGAAAGTCCGGATTTTTCGGCACAGCCGCCGGATTCGACATTATATACATATGCGCCCTCGGGCATGTCGTAATATTGCGCGTACACGGATGTGTAACGGCTGTCAATATCAACGCCCAGATACGCTTTTCCGCTTACATAGCCTTTTGTGATAAGCTCGTTGGCAATTTCAACGGCGTCATTTATGGGAATTGCAAATCCCAGACCTTCGACACCGGAGGAGCCAACCTTAGCCGTTGCGATGCCGATGACATCGCCGCTTTCGTTATAAACAGGTCCGCCGGAGTTGCCGGAGTTTATTGCCGCATCGAACTGGAACATATTTATCGCGGCGCTGTTGCGGTCGGTCGTTATGCTGCGGTTAAGTGCGCTTACCCGACCGGAGGTCATTGAAAAATCAAGCTCGCCCAAAGGATTGCCGATTGCAAAAACACTGTCGCCTACGGCGATGTTGTCGCTGTTTCCGAGGCTTGCAGCGGAAAGATCGGAAGCGTCAATCTTCAAAACCGCAACATCATTATCCTGATCGAAGCCGACAATCGAAGCCTCGAAGCTTGATTTATCCTTGAACAGAACGGTAATTTTGTATCCGTTCTCCTGAGCAGATTCGATGACGTGATAGTTTGTGAGAATATATCCGTCGCTTGTTATAACAAATCCGCTTCCGGCAACGGCGCTTGAGCTCTGCTGACCGAATATGTTCGAGCGGGTGCTCTCCAGTGAGATGCCGACAGTCTGCTTGCTGCCGCGATTATATATCTCGTTTGCCGAGATGGTTTCGGCGCTGACGGCCTTGCCGCTTGTCGTGCTGACGATTGCCGTTGCGTCCCCGTCCCGGACTGAGTCGCCCGTGAGGTTTGATTTGACGGCATTCCATGACAGATAACCGCCGACAAGACCTCCGACGATGGCACACACCAGACATGCACAGGCTGTCTTCAATATATAATTATTGTTGCTGCCGGCAGGTTTAATCGGCTTTTCGTCCGGCTTTTTCTCATCCGGAGCATAGTAGCGCGGGACCTCGGTAGTCTCGTCCTGCGAGACATACTCTGCATCCTCGTACAGCCGCTGTTCGGGACGTGTGAAGTGATACTCACCGTCAATTCCGCCGCTTTCGGACGAATCATCTGTTCTGTTGTCTCTGTTGTCGTCCATAACGGCCTCCGCCTGTACTCGCTTCGAGCTTGTGATATTATAATACACAGTCTTTATGACAAAGGCATGAACAAAAATCGAAAAAACTTTAAACAGTGATTACACGCTATAACTTTAATTTCTTTTTACAAAAGGCTGCTTTCGGATTTGATAAACGGGGAATATTCTATAAGCGTACTCAGAAATAATCAAAAATATGAAAGGAGCTTTTTGAATGAAAAAGCTTATCAGTTTGGTCCTCGCGGCACTTATGGCACTTTCGCTGTTTGCAGCCTGCGGCACGGACAACACCGACACAGAAGATAACACCGACACCGCCGAAGTAACCGGCACCGTCAGCACCGACGGTTCGACCTCAATGGAGAAGGTCATCATGTCCCTGGGCGAGTCCTTCGAGGCAGAAAACAACGGTATCACCGTGAGCTACAACCCCACCGGTTCCGGCTCGGGCATCACCGCAGTAAGCGAAGGCCGCTGCGACATCGGCCTTGCCTCCCGTGCACTTAAGGATGACGAGAAGGCAGCAGGTCTTGAAGAGACAGTCCTGGCTCTCGACGGTATCGCAATCATAGTTAACCCCGAAAACGAAGTTTCCGACCTCACAATCGAGCAGATTGCAGACATCTACACGGGCAAGATCACCAACTGGAAGGATGTCGGCGGCGCTGACGCAGAGATAGTCCTCATCGGACGCGAAGCAGGCTCCGGCACACGCGACGGCTTTGAAAGCATCACAGGCACCGAGGACGAGTGCCAGTACCGTCAGGAGCTCACCTCCACAGGCGACGTCATCACAACCGTAGCAGGCAACCCCAATGCAATCGGCTATGCTTCTCTGGCATCTGTCAAGGACACCGTAAAGGCACTGTCCGTCGGCGGTGTTGCTCCCACCGAGGCAACCGTATCCGATGGCAGCTACGAGGTACAGCGTCCCTTCGTTCTCGTAACCAAGTCCGGCACTGAGCTCTCCGCAGCAGCACAGAAGTTCTTCGATTACGCAACCAGCACCGCAGCAAACGATGTAATCTCCGCAGCAGGTGCAGTTCCCGTGGCAAAGTAAACAACTGACACAATGAAACATAAGGCGGCTTTTCTCATGAGAAGCCGCCAAATTTGAAATATATGAAGATTAAAACAAAAAATTTAATTGAAAATACAGTCCACGGCATATTCCTTATCCTCGGCCTGGTGACCGTGGCGAGCGTTGTCCTGATAACGGTTTACCTGATTGTTTCCGGCATACCGGCGATAAAGGAGATCGGTCTTGTTGATTTTCTCTTTGGCAAGGAATGGGCATCAACGGCGGCAGAGCCGAGCTACGGCATTCTTCCGTTCATACTGACGAGCATCTACGGCACCGCAGGGGCGATACTTATAGGCGTGCCGGTCGGATTTATGGCGGCGGTGTATCTTGCAAAGATGGCACCGAAGCATGTGCGCGCCGTTGTCGTTGAGGCCGTGTCCCTGCTTGCAGGCATACCCTCGGTCGTGTACGGCCTTGTCGGTATGATGGTTCTTGTTCCGGCAATCAGAAAGATATTCAATGTTCCGGACGGCGCAAGCCTTCTTGCGGCAATAATCGTCCTGGCGATTATGATTCTGCCGTCCATCATCAAGGTTTCGATGACCTCTCTCGAGGCTGTGCCGAAGGAATATGAGGATGCATCCCTTGCGCTGGGCGCAACCCCTGTCGAGACATACTTCCGTGTATCTGTTCCGGCGGCAAAAAGCGGCATCGCCGCGGCGGTGGTTCTCGGCGTCGGCAGAGCAATCGGAGAAGCGATGGCTGTCATGATGGTATCCGGCAATGCGCCTAATATGCCGGAGCTTTTCCAGAGCGTAAGATTCCTGACCACGGCAGTTGCAAGCGAAATGAGCTATTCCTCGGGCCTTCAGCGTGAGGCGCTGTTCTCAATTGCGCTGGTTCTGTTCCTGTTCATAATGCTCATAAACGCAACGCTCAATTTCCTTTTGAAGAGGGATAAGTCAAATGGATAATAAAAATATAAAAGCTAAACGCCGCACCTACTGTGTTGTCATGCGCTCACTTTCCGGGCTGTGCGCCGTACTGACCTCGGCGCTGGTGCTGTTTTTAATCATATATGTCCTGGTAAAGGGCATCCCGAATATATCATGGGAATTTCTCAGCACCAAGCCGAGCTATCTCTCGGGAACAGTCGGAATTCTGCCCGATATACTCAACACGCTGTATATCGTTCTCGGAACGCTTGTGTGGGTTCTGCCTCTCGGCGTCGGCGCGGCTGTGTATCTTACGGAATACGCAAAAAATCATAAGATAGTCGCCGCCATTGAATACGCCGCGGAGACGCTCTCGGGCATACCCAGTATCATATACGGCCTTGTCGGCATGCTGTTTTTCTGCAACTTTCTCGGAATGCAGACATCCCTTCAGGCCGGCGCAATGACACTTGTTATCATGAACCTGCCGACGGTCATGCGCACGACGCAGGAGAGCCTCAAAACCGTTCCGCAGAGCCTGCGCGAGGGCGCGTTCGGACTCGGAGCCGGCAAGTGGCGTGTTATCCGCACCGTTGTTCTTCCCGGCTGTGTTGACGGCGTGATAACCGGCTGCATTCTTGCTGTCGGCCGCATTCTCGGCGAATCGGCGGCACTGCTGTTCACGGCGGGCTTTGCGCACAATGTCTATAATCTGTTCACCGACGGACTGTCCGGAGCGGGTGCAACGCTTACCGTCGCGCTGTATGCCTATGCCAAGGAAGAGGGTGAGTTCGGAATTGCCTTTGCAATTGCCGCGATACTCATGGTGCTGACGGTGATAATCAACCTCGCCGCAACACTCATCGGCAAATACTATCGTAAAAGGAGAAGCATATGAGCAGCATCATAAGTGTAAAAGATCTGTGCCTGTGGTACGGACAGTCGCAGGCGCTTAAAGGCATAAATATGGAAATACCCGAAAGGAGCATAACAGCCCTTATCGGTCCGTCCGGCTGCGGAAAATCGACATTTCTGAAAACACTTGACCGCATGAACGATCTCGTACCGGGCGTAAAAATAACAGGCGAGGTAAAATACAAGGGGCAGGATATCTATGCCTCGGGTACGGATGTCAACGAGCTTCGCCGTTGTGTAGGCATGGTCTTCCAGAAGCCGAATCCGTTTCCGATGAGCATTTATGATAACATTGCCTACGGTCCGCGCACACACGGAATAAGAAAAAAATCGGAGCTTGACGAAATTGTCGAGCGTTCGCTTCAGGGCGCGGCTATCTGGGATGAGGTTAAGGACAGACTCAAAAAATCCGCCCTCGGCCTCTCCGGCGGTCAGCAGCAGAGACTGTGCATCGCACGCGCACTTGCCGTTGAACCCGATGTCCTGCTCATGGACGAGCCGACCAGTGCCCTTGACCCAATTTCAACCTCGAAGATTGAAGAGCTTGCCACGGAGCTCAAAAAGAACTACACTATTGTCATCGTAACGCACAATATGCAGCAGGCACTGCGCATTTCCGACAGCACCGCGTTCTTCCTGCTCGGCGAGCTTGTCGAATACGATAACACAGAAAAACTGTTCTCCGTGCCGTCGGATAAGCGCACAGAGGATTATATAACAGGGAGGTTCGGCTGATGAGAAGCAAATTCGATGCGCAGCTTAAGGAACTCGGAGAAAAGCTTACTCTTATGGGTGCAATGTGTGAGGAGGCAATAGCAAACTCGGCAAAGGCACTGCTTACTGGCGATGAGGAGCTTGCTGAAAAGCTCGCCCCGCTCGACCTTGAAATAGACCAGTATGAGCGCGATATTGAGGCCCTGTGCCTGCGGCTTTTGCTGCAGCAGCAGCCCGTTGCAAGGGATCTGCGCCAGATATCTGCGGCGCTGAAAATGATAACCGACCTTGAGCGCATCGGTGACCAGGCATCGGATATCGCGGAAATTATTCCGCATCTTAATGGCAGAACGGGCAGCGAGTGTCAGGCAATGCGCCCGATGGCAGAGGCGGCAATCGGCATGGTTACCGACAGCATAGACGCGTATATAAAGCGCGATACGGCCCTTGCCAAGAGCGTTATCGAGCATGACGATATTGTTGACGACTGCTTCCTGAGCGTAAAAACCGCGCTTATCGAGATGATACGCAACGAGCAAGGCGACGCGGAATATGCGCTGGATCTTCTGATGATTGCCAAATATTTTGAAAGAATCGGCGACCACGCGACGAATGTCGCAGAGTGGGTCGAGTTCTCCGTAACCGGTATCCACAAATCCAGCGAGATAAAATAATAAAACTATATATCAGAAGCCTTCCTCCTTAATCGGAGCGAAGGCTTTTCTTTATTCATACTTTCGTACTGGATTTTTTTATAAGGATGATATATAATCTGTTTCAACAATCGCCGCAAGGCGGCAGATCGGAGAAGAACCTATGAACAAGCACAGAATTAACATATTTATTGCCCTCGTGCTGGTGCTGATTATAATTGCCGCGGTTTCCGCATGGCTGACGAGCAGCAGCATTAAGGACAATGTGCCGAACGAAAGCGCACAGCCGACAGCGGCGGTCACGCCCACCGTTGTTTCCACGCCGACCCCGGATCCGAGCGAGAGCGTGTCTCCGTCGGCAACTCCCGAGGCAAGTGCTCAGCCGAGCGAAAGTGCACAGCCGAGTGAGAGTGCTCAGCCTTCGCAGACGACAATAAGCCGCACGATAAATCAGTCCGGCAGCTTTGAGAGCAGCACCGGAACCAAAATGATAATGTACGCCAACTGGACGGCAACATCGCAGAACAGCGAAACGGTTACGATTAAGCTCGATGTAATTTTGAGCACATATACGCTTTCCGTCGGACCTCACAACGGCGTTATCTCCATTGCCGGCGCTGACTATAAGTTCACAAGCTCCGGCATAAGCTATAAGAGCGAGCAGACCCGAAACTCTGCGCTTCTTGTAAGCCGCAGTGTGGAGGTTACCGTCCCTGTCGGACAGGCATCGTCCATCCCCGTATCGGTTACATGGGATTTCTACGGAACCTACGGCGGAGTTGAAATAAGTCAGGTCACGGCAGGCGGTACAATCAACATTCAGGGATGAAGGTGAAGTCATGAAGTCCACTCTTCGCAGAACATGGGCGGAGATTGACCTTGACGCCATAAAGCATAATTATACGATACTCAGACAGAAGATCGGTGAGAGCGTAAAATTCCTCGGCGTGGTCAAAGCCGATGCCTACGGTCACGGCGCCGTTCATATAGCGCGCACGCTTCAGGAGCTCGGAGCAGACTATCTTGCCGTTTCAAGCCTCGATGAGGCGATGGAACTGCGCGCAAACGGCATCGTTATGCCCATTCTGATTCTCGGCCACACGCCGACGGAGCAGGTCCCGAATCTTATAGAAAACAACATTACGCAAACCGTCACCTGCCTTGCCAAGGCATATGAGTATAACAGCGCCGCGGCTGCGCTCGGCAAAAAGCTTCGCGTACACATGAAGGTTGACACAGGAATGTCACGCCTCGGAGTTCTCTGCGCCGGCCGGCATTTTGAAACCGGCGTTGACGGCATTGTCGACAGCTACGGAATGCCGAATCTGGATGTCGAGGGCATCTTTACGCACTTTGCCGTCTCGGACGAAAAGGACGCGGACAGCGTCGAATATACAAAGCGGCAGTTTGAGCTTTTCAAAAACACCGTTGCCGCCGTTGAAGAACGTCTGGGAAGGCGCATCGCAATCCACCATTGCGCCAACACCGGAGCCGTGGCACTTTACCCGGAAACATATATGGATATGGTGCGCCCCGGACTTCTGCTGTACGGCTGCGGCGAGTTCGCAGCGGAGCTCGGTCTGCGTCCGGCGATGGCACTCAAGGCCATGATAAACACGATAAAGATTTATGACGAGGGCACGGATATAAGCTACGGCCGCATGTTCACGACAAGCGGCCCCACGCGCATCGGCGTCATCCCATACGGCTATGCCGACGGATTCTTCCGCTGCCTGTCAAACAGATGCAGCATCATGACGGTATCGGGACCCGCGCCGCAGCGCGGCAGAATATGCATGGATATGAGCATGATAGACCTGAGCGGCCTGCCCGATGTAGGTGTCGGCGACGAGGTCGAGATCTTCGGACCGCACAATCCCGTTGAAAAGCTTGCGGCGCTTGCCGGAACGGTTCCGTACGAACTTATCTGCGCCGTGAGCAAGCGCGTTCCCCGCGTGTATATAAAAAACGGCGAGGAAATTGACCGCGAGCTGATGCTGAGGTTCTGAAAAACGCAACTCCCTTTGTTTTGGCGGCAAAGCCCGTTAGGAGAGAAGGGAGTTTTGCCATATGCAAATAATATTGCCGCTGTGTTTGGGCAGCACGGCAAAAAATGCCCGAATTTTAGGCTCGAGGCTGAAATTGACCATGTAAAACACGGTTTGTTTATAGTATGATTAATTTGACTAATAGTCGATATACAAGGGTGGTAGCATGAAGAATACGTTCAAAATATTCTTTTCCGACGTAAAAAACCTGCTGAGGCATTTCTTCGCCTCGGTAATTATCATTGCGATAACGATTATCCCTGCGCTGTATGCGTGGGTGAATATCTACGCAAACTCCGACCCCTATGCGAATACGGGCAATATAAGTATCGCCGTCGCATCCGATGACCAGGGCTACGAGGGCGAAAACAAAGGCGAGGCAATCCTCGAAAGCCTGAAGGAAAGCGACTCTATAAACTGGGTTTTCACCGGAAGCACGGACAAGGCCATAAAAGGCGTAGAAAGCGGCAAATACTACGCCGCGATTGTCATAGGCGAAAACTTCAGCCGAAATATGTATGATCTGAAATCGGCTCTTACGGATGATGAGAGCACGATTACATATTATGAAAACGCCAAGACCAATGCCATCGCGGTCAAGATAACCGAAACCGCCGCGGACACGGTAAAGCAGACCATTCAGGTTGAATATCTTAAGGTGCTGTTCCAGACCGTTTTCACAACAGGTCAGGAAATAGGCGATGACATCGATGAGGAGCAGGCGGTCAACGCGGTTATCTCCCAGCTTACCGATTTGAGCACGAGCCTGCGCCAGTACAGCGACTCGCTCGGCCGGTTCGTTTCCGACAGCTCATCGATATCCTATGTCCTCTCCGATATAGGCAGCAGCTCGTCCAAGGCATCGTCTGCACTCTCCGGCAGTCAGGCAACGCTCAATTCGGCACAGGCGGCGGTCACAAATGCGCAGTCTGCCGTCGACCAGCTCGCCGACGGCATTGACGGCAAGCTCGCAGAGCTTGAGGATGACCTCGATTCACTGACAGATGCGCTCAATAAACTTGCTTCAAGCGAGGTCATACAGGGCAGCATAGAGCTGCACAATCAGATGGTCGACAGTGCAGAAAAATCCGCCGCACAGCTGCAGACGCATCTTGAATCTCTGCGCGCCCTGCTTCCCGAAAGCAGTGCGCTGAGCGGAACATCATATGTTGCAAACACCCTCGATGCTCTTATAGAACGCACAAAGCAGATGCAGACCCAGCTTGAGCTTCTGCGCGATGATTCAAGCTTCGCAGAGGATGCGGCAAACATAACAGACGCATGCGCGGACACGGTTTCGCTTATGCGCTCGATGATAACAGGCCAGCTCAAGACCGGCGTCGATACGATGCTGTCGAATCTGTCATCTACGCTTAACATGATGAGCCCGCTGATAAGCAGCCTGGGCATAACTCTTGACGATATATCTCCCGTTGTTGAGTCGGCAGGGGATACCCTCTCGTATGTGTCCTCGGCACTGACCCGACTGCAGTCGCTTATGACGCGTGTTGCCGATGCATGCGATAAACTGCTTGATAAAATCAACGAAGGCACCGCCGATGAGAGACTTCAGTCGCTGATAACGGTTCTCAACGGCAACGCGGAAAAATATGCGGAGTTTCTCTCCTCACCCGTAACAGTGACGGAGGAGACGATATACCCCGTCGCAAGCTACGGCGACGCCATGACTCCGTTCTATTCGGTTCTGGCAATATGGGTCGGCGGAGTTGTCCTTCTTGCGATAATCAAGGTTGAGGCAGAGCCGAAGGGCCTGCGCAACGTAACCGAGGGACAGAAATACTGGGGCAGATTCCTGCTGTTTTTCATCATCGGTCAGGCACAGGCGGCCGTCATAGTGCTGGGCGATATATATCTGCTCGGCTGCCAGTGCGAAAATCCGCTGCTGCTATGGGTCGCGGCCGCGGTTACGAGCTTTGTGTTCATCTCGATAATCTATTCCCTGGCGCTGTCGTTCGGCGATATCGGCAAGGCGATAGTCGTTGTAATCATGGTCGTTCAGATAGCAGGCTCATCCGGCTCGTACCCGATTGAAATTCTGCCGGATATATTCAGCAAGATTTATCTGTTCTTCCCATTCCCGTATGCCATAGACGCCATGCGCGAGGCAATATGCGGCATGTACCGCTTGGATTATTTCATCTATCTGGCAGAGCTTATGATTTTTGCCGTAGCAGCCATTGCAATAGGCCTTGTGGTGCGCAAGCCCTTTATCAAAATGAACCGTTTCGTCGAGGACGAAATGGAGAAATCGGGGGTGCTGTGATATGGCAAGGAAGCTGAATGTACGCGTTCGCGAAAACAACACCGAGGTGCTTTACGGCAAGCTGCTTATGTACGCTGAGCAAAGGCATCAGGCAAATAAACGCCGCATAAGAAACGGGCTTATAAGCCTTATAGTCATTCCGGTTATACTTACAATTATTCTCCTGCTGACCGACAGCTCAAGGATAGTTTTCCTGCTGATTTGGATAGCATGCATGTTCGTCGTTGCGGCGTTTCTTCTGTTCGTCGCTTATTCCGACTGGGATTTGCAGACGGCGATAAACGAGCTGTCGCGTGATGAGCTCGGCGAGTTTGACAATCTTATAAGCGTCAGACGCCGCAGGCTTAAGCTTTTATCCCGACATGATGAAGAGGGGGCGGCAAAATGAAAAATATTCTCACGATATGCAGAAATGATCTGCGAAGAATTGCTTCAAGCGTTGTCGCCATCGTTATCATACTCGGCCTTGCCGCAGTGCCCTGCCTTTACGCATGGTTTAATATCTTCTCCAACTGGGATCCCTACGGAACGGATTCAACGTCCCGTATAAAAGTCGCCGTAGCATCGGAGGATGCGGGCGCAAGTGTTCTCGGACTTAAGCTGAATGTCGGTTCAAGCGTTGTCAGCGCATTGGAAGCGAACGACTCAATAGGCTGGCAGTTTGTCGATACAAAGCAGGATGCGCTTGACCTTGTCTACAGCGGCGACTGCTATGCAGCCCTTGTCATACCCGAGGATTTCACCACAAATGTCACCAGCTTTTTGAGCGGCGATATCACAAATCCGGAGATTATCTTCTATCAGAACGATAAGAAAAACGCCATCGCGCCGAAGATTACGGAAAAGGCGAAGACCGCCGTTCAGGAGCAGGTTAACTCCACCTTCGTGCAGACGATAGCCGATGATATAGCGTCGCTCATTTCCGTTGCAAATGCAAACGGCGTTTCGGCTGAGAGCCTGCTCAACAGTCTGAGCGAGGATATAGACGAGCTGAGCACGAAGCTGTCCGACTGCTGCGCGGCGCTGAGCGCGGCAAACGGACTTACAAATTCCGCACGCAATCTGATAAGCGTCTCGGTCAATCTGTGCAACAGCACAACCTCGACCCTTGAGCAGTCCAAGGAACTTCTCAACAAGACCGATGACGACACCGCGACAATAAGCAGCCGCATCGATTCGACCGTCACGAGCGTGACCACGGCACTTGCCCAGGCCGATGCCGATCTCGCGGCAATTCAAACGAGTCTGGAAAGTGCGTTTTCTGATATAAACCGCTATAACGATTATGTTTCGACAGGCCTGTCTGCCGATGTCGCAATGCTCGATTCGCTGAGCACAAACTGCAGCGATATGGCCCAGTCGTTCACATCAATAGGCTTTGATGCCGCGGCTGAGCAGATGAATACCCTCGCATCCAAGCTCAAAAATCTGAGCTCCGCTCTCGGAAGCCTCAAGGAGGCAAACGATGACAGCTGGGACGGCATCCGCGAGCAGCAGGATTCACTTATCGATTCGGTAAGCTCCGCACGCGAGACAATAAGCAGCCTTTCGACGTCCGTCAGCAGCGATCTTGCTCCCAAGCTTAAGTCGGCGCTGAGCAACGCGCAGGGCGCCTCATCGACCGTCACCAATGTTCTCAGCAAGCTTCAGAGCTCAACAAGCGCGCTCAGCGGCACGCTGAATACATACCTCGGCTCTATCGGAACAATGCAGACCGGATTTTCCGAAACAGAAAAGGCAATCGAGGGTGCACAGGCAGAGCTTAAGGTGGTTTCCGAATTTGTTTCCGCCCTTGCCGGAAGCAAGCTGCTTGCCGAGGTGAGCGATACGCTGGAGAATAACGGCGACCTCGTCGGCGGATATCTGGCGTCCCCCATAAGCATGGACACGGTTGTAAAATACAAGATTGAAACCTACGGCTCGGCAATGTCTCCGTTCTATACGGTCCTTGCCCAGTGGGTCGGTGCCCTGCTGTGCGCGGTATTCCTCAAGGTCAAGATTCGCGCAGAGGACACTCCGGCGAATCTGCGCCTTCACGAAAGGTTCTTCGGAAGATACGGGCTGTTCTTCCTTGTCGCTATAGGACAGGCACTGATCGTTTCGCTCGGCGATCTGTGGTATGTTCAGATCCAGTGCCTATATCCGTGGCGGTTTGTCCTTGCCGCCGTTGTCACCGGACTTTGCTTCTCACTTATAAATTATGCGCTTGTATTCGCGCTTGATAATATCGGAATGGCGCTTTCCGTAATCGTCATGGTCATTCAGGTCGCAGGCTCGGGCGGAACCTATCCCGTCGAGGTCCTGCCGGATATATTCCAGAAGCTTTATGACTTCATGCCGTTTAAATATGCAATGAATGCAATGCGTGAGACCATCGCGGGGATGTACGGCAATAATTATCTGCACGACATCATAGTACTTCTGTGCATAGCTCTGGGGTCGATTATTTTGGGGCTTGCGCTGTATTACCCCTGCCTTGGCTTGAATCGCTTAATTGAATCAAGTAAAAGAAAGAGTGAGATTATGCAATGATTATTGATTTCAAAGCGCATATCATGCCGGGAATGGATAAAACCTGCAAAAGCAGAATAGACACCATACGGCGTCTTATGGCGGCCCGAGATGCGGGAGTTGATCTCATGGTTGCTGCACCCGTTTACGATCCCGATGAGTGCAGTGTCGATGAATTTCTGGACCGCCGCCGTCTGTCGGAAGATATACTCGGAAGCCTTATGAACGATGAGATGCCCGAGGTGCTTCCGGCGGCAATGGTAAAGTTCAGCGAGAAGCTGCTCGATACGGCAGACCTTGAGAAGCTCTGCTTCGGTGAAAAATGCTTTTTGCTGAATCTTAAGGATGTGGAGTGGAGCGAAACGGTCGAAAAAGTTCTGTGCCATCTGTCCGATGAGCTCGGGATGAAGGTCATCCTTGCCGATATCGGCGAGAGTGTTCTCGAAAACAGCGCAACTCTTCAGCAGCTTGGTGTTCACATCATACTCGACCTTGCCGAGGTCCACCACAAGAAGCAGATACGCATGTATCTGCCGCTCATTGCAAACGGAACCGTCTGCGCAATCGGCAGTGACTGGGGTTCGGACGCGCCGTATAGATTCCTGCGCAAGACAATCAGACGCATGGATGAGGCCTTCGATACGGTCATGGCGGCCTCCGCACATCTGCTCGGCAGATAAATCCGCGAAAAACAGAAAAATAGAGAAGATCAGATATCCCCTGCCCAAAAACTCCCGGGCAGGGGATATCTCTTGTGTGTTTCAAAACACGCAATATTTCATGCGAAGCTTGTGCTTCAGCGGATGAAGTTCGTTGCGACTCTTGCTTCACGCTCGGGCAGACCGTAGGCCTGTTTGCCGAGCTCTATGCTTTTCATGAGGAAAGTCATGTTTCTTGCCAGTGTGCGCATTGTCTGCCTGCCTTCCTCGTCAAGCTCGGCCTCGCCGGCTTTGCGTCCGTGGATGCTGTTCCAGTATACGCTTGACGCAATGGGCATACTGCTTATCGTAAAATATTTATTGAGCTCATCGAACGTCGCCGAGCAGCCGCCGCGACGGGCGCAGACAACACTTGCGCCGACCTTCATGCTCTTGTCAAAGGGCGTGCTGTAGAACAGTCGGTCAAGGCACGCGATAAGCGTGGCGTTGGCGGAGGCAAAGTATACGGGGCTTGCTATTACAAGTCCGTCGGCCTGCTCAAAAAGCGGTGCCAGCTCATTAACCTCATCATCGAAAACGCATTTTCCCAGCTGCGCGCAGCGGCCGCAGGCAACACAGCCTCTTATGGCCTTGCCGCCTATCTGCACAGTTGTTACATCCACGCCGAGGGACGCGAATACGCGCTCCATCTCGCCAACGGCAACCGATGTGTTGCCGCCCTCACGCGGACTTCCGTTGATAATTAAAACCTTGCTCATTTCCTGCCTCCCTAATATCATATCCGCAAGTCTGCAATGTAATGAACCGCGGGCAAATTTAATTGCCGCATTTCCGAAGCTGAATCTTCGGCATAAGGGCGTTCAGTTTTCCTCGAAAAGCTTTTCGGCGATCTCGGCAGCGTCCTCGACGCAGCCGCGGCAGGGGCGAAGCACAACGCCGGTCGTCCTGCCCTTCAGCTCACTGCAGAAAACTGAGCCGTTTTTCGCTTCGAACTCACGCAGAAGCTCTGCCGCCTTTTCGGATGCGGCCCCGTCAAGCGCGGCGGGATTTTCATTATCGAGCTGCCCCTTTGAGATATTCATCGCGGCAACGGCACCGAGCAGTGCGCCGCAATATTTATACGCTCCGCCGCCGTAGCGGCGCGTGAGTGCTTTCATTTCATCCTCGCTTATGCCTGCCTTGTCGCAGAATGCACAGCTGACGGCCATTGCACAGTTGCAGCCCGAAGCATGATACTGTGCCGCAAGTTCTTTTTTGTTCATATCGAAACCTCCGATTCTGAATATATGCATATCTTAAACCATTGCACACATGCTGTCAAACATAAACACTCCGTATTGACATAAAGCTTTAGACATAATATACTAATTGCAATGACAAAAAGCAGACGAATTAATATATTTTTAATAATCGGGAGGGGACAATGAAAGACTTACAGCACCTTATCTACTTTGAGCATCTGCTTGACGAGGCGGCAAACGAGCTTGTCATGCAGGCGGTTTCGGAGGGGAAAAAAGCAGTGGGCTACACCTGCTATCATATGCCGGAGGTTCTGCTCAATCTTGATAACTGCTTTTCCGTCCGAATGAGGGCGCCGCGCACAGGCTCACTGGAGATATCAACTTATTACATGACAAACTACCTGTGCGGATACACCAAGGCACTTGTCGAGCGCGGCATTGAGGGCGGATATAACTTCCTGTCGGCATTTGCCGGAGGCGAAACCTGCACGGAGATGAACCGTGCGCTCGAACATTTTGAGCTGTTGAATCTTGTGAAAAACGATAAGTTCTTCGTTTCGTTTATCGATGTTCCGTTCAAGGTAACGCCTCACGGTCTTGAGCATTACAAAAATCAGATTATGAAAAAGGTCCTCGAGCCCCTGCACGAGAGGTACGGCACGGATATATCCGATGCGTCGATACGCGCGGCGGTGGCCGAGCATAACGAGGTCTGCCGCATAATAAGTCAGATCGGCGAGTATCGCAAACTGGATAATCCGCCGATAACGGGCTATGAGTTCCATGTTCTGTGCCTGGTTTCATACTGCTGCCCCAAGCATCTCATAATAGGGAAACTCAGGGAAACTCTTGAGGAGATCAAAACGCGTGTTCCGGATGAAAAAACGGCGCACCGTGCGCGTGTCGTTGTTGCCGGCAGCGAGATAGACGATCTTGATTTCACGCGCACTGTTGAGCAGTCAGGCGCACTTATAGTTGCCGACAGGTTCTGCTTCGGGTCATTCCCCGGCAGACAGGAGATTATACTCAGCGATGACGAGCCGGCACTTGACCAGATATGCCGCTTTTATCAGGAAACGAGCCAGTGTCCGCGCTATATGTCGCAGGACAAGGTGCATAACAGATATGATTTTGTCGACAGACTCGCAAAGGATTACAATGCCCAGGGAATTATATACGAGCAGATGAAGTTCTGCGAGTTCTGGGGCTATGAGCGCGCGCTTGCCTCGCATGTTATGACCGAGCTATACAATTATCCGACGGTCTGCGTTGACAGGGAATACACGGGCAATGCCTCCGGTCAGCTGCGCACGCGAGTTCAGGCTTTTGTAGAGAGCCTGGAGATAAAGCAGATTCACAAAGAAAAGGGAGGGCACTGATATGACAGGAAAGCCGAGAAACCTTGGACTTACTTATATAGACAAAACCGGTGTCCGCCGCTGGCGTGAATGGCGCGGAATCCGGGATACACTCATCGACTACGGCTGGTGGTGCGTCATGTGGAAGGACATGATAAAATTCGTCCTTCAGTCGCCCGTTCAGGTTATCAAGGGCATATGGCGCTATCGCTGGATGCTGACGTATCTCACCCTGCCGCAGTTTATCGACCGTCAGCTTGAGGGCATGCGCGGCGTGCAGCTCAGGTCGGGCCATCTGCTTTATGATATCATCATCAAGCACACCATAGATATAATTGCCGACACATTCAATGCCGACAGGAACATAGGCGGCAAAAAATCACTCGCCGACCGCATAGTCTGCTTTGACGAGCTTGTTCCGACGGAGATCATGGCGGGCTTTCCGAATCTAATCGGCATTCCGGTTCAGACAATTCCGATATTTCTCTCTTCGATGATAAATCAGCAGCTTCCGCCCGTTTATCTTGACGCAATCGAAAACTTCGGCGTTCCGGCGGATGTGTGTCCGCTGCCTTCCGCCGAGGCCGGTGTTGCCGCCGAGGGTGATTTCCCCCTCTTCGGCAAGTGCTTCATAGCATGCAATATGCCCTGCGACGGCAGCATAATGACGACATCTTTTCAGGACAGATATTTCAAGCTTCCGACATATTGCCTGGGCGTTCCTCTGCGCTATAACGACGATGTCGATGCACAGAAATACGCGGTCGAGGAGCTGCGCGGCTGCATAAAATTCATAGAAGAGCACACGGGCGAGACGTTTGACTGGGATGCATTTGCAAAGGGGCTTGAGAGCTATAACGAGGTCACGCGCTTCCATCTTGACCTGTGGGAGATAAACCGCACGGACTATCCGCAGGTGACCGGACCTACGCCGTGGCTGTACCGCATGTATACATATCATCTGCAGGGCGGCATGGATCAGCGCTTTAACAGGGCCGATAAAAAGGTTCACAGGCTGATGACGGAAGCCTACGAAAAACGCCTGCCGTGCTCTGCCGAGATGCGCCATAAGGCCCTCGTCTGGTCATGCCCTGCAAACTACTACACGAACTTTTCCAACTGGCTTGAGCAGTGCTGGGGCATTGTGTCCGTCATGGATATGGAAACGCACATATCCCAGGTGATAATCGACACATCCTCTCAGGAGAAAATGCTCGAGGGCGTTGCGCTGACATATCAGAGGGCAACAATGCGCAAGCACACCAAGGGCGGTTACCGCAACGCAGTTGACGAAATGTGGCGCGTTGCCGAGGAATATAATGTCGACACGATTATCATGTACGACCAGATATCCTGCAAGGGCATGGACGGTCTTCAGGGCATATTCGACGAGCAGGCGCGCGAGAGGAACATAAATTTCATATGGGTTCAGCAGGATCTTATGGATCCGCGCACGATATCGCGCCGCGATATGCGCCGTCAGGTAAACCAGTATATGACCAGCGTCCTGCGTGAGGAGCCTGTTGACCCGACGCTTGTCGATTTTGACGACTGCGACGCCTTCTGATGTGAATATAATCAAAAAATTAAGAGCGTGCCGAAAATAATGATATGCCCCCCAAAAGTGTCTAACTTTTGGGGGGCATATCAAAAATAACGGCGCGCTCTTTTGCTGATGTTTATTATCAGCTTCCTCCGAGGAGGATATCCTTTTCGACTATGGCGTCATACGCCTGCTGCACTGCGGTTTCAAAGCCGAGCTCCTTGAGCTTGCATACGCCCTCTATAGTTGTTCCACCGGGCGAGCAAACGCTGTTCATCAGCGCGATCGGATGCTCATCGCTGCCCATGGCAAGGGCTCCGCTACCCGTAACGGCGGCCTCGGCAATTTCCTCAGCGAGGGGACGCGAAAAACCGGCACGCACCGCCGCTTCTGCAAGTGCGTCGATATACAGCAGAACAAATGCGCCCGATGCGCCGCCCAGTGCGCTGAAGGCAGGGAACATCTTCTCTTCAATGTGATAAACCTTGCCGACCGATGAGAAAATGCCGTCGGCGATGTTTATATCGTCCTTCGTTGCGGACTTGCCGCCGCAGATTGCCGTGACCGAGGCCTTGACCTTGGCGTTTATATTCGGCATTACTCTGACGACGGGCACACCCTTGGCCAGTCGCTCTTCATACCATGCGGTAGTCTTTCCCGCGGCGATGCTGATGACGGTTTTCTCCTTGGCGATGCTTTTCGATATCTCCGGCAGAAGCTCCGGCAGAACCTGCGGCTTTACCGCAAGGATAATCACATCTGCCTTCTCCGCGACCTCGACGGCAGTTGCGCAGGGGATGAGACCGTGCTTTTCCTTGAGCGCAAGCATTTTTGCCTGACTGCGGTTATAACCGTAAAGATAATCGTTTTTAAACTTGCCGCAGGCGGCCATGCCCGCGATGATGGCTCCGGCCATGTTGCCGAGTCCTATAAAACCGTATTTCACAGTGCTTAAACCTCCGTTAAGTATTTGAGTTTGGCTGTATTTTACCACATTGCCTGCTGTTTCGCAATCGCCGGACAGGCAGTCTGCAATTATTATAAAAATCATGTTGCAAAATATTATGTAACCTGATATAATTGGCTGACACCAAATTGTAACCACAAAAATGATCATAAAAAATAACCTTGGAGGTTCGAATATATGAAGAAATTTCGCAGAGTGTTGGCGCTGGTGCTTGTCATAAGCAGCCTGCTGACTGTTGCCTCTGTCGGTGCACTTGCCGATGCGATACCGGGCGAGGGTCTCGCGGTGTTCGATGACGTCGGCCAGATGACCGCAAGCACATTCACGGATGTCAGCACAAAGGGCTGGTATTATTCGGGAGTCAAGACGGCGTACAATAAGGGCATCATGCTCGGCTATCCGGATAAGACCTTCGGACCGGACAAAACCGTCACCTGGGCTGAGGCTATAACAATCGCCGCCCGTATCCATGCGGCATATAATGTCTGCCTCATTGAAGAAGCAAAGACAAACGAGCTCTGGTATGCGCCGTATTACAGATACTGCGCCGATAACGATATGCTGCCGTCCGGCACGCCTGCCTTCAGCCAGCTCGATGATCAGAGCATAAATCGCTATAACCTCGCATATCTGTTCGCGAGGACAATCGACAGCGAGGATATGCCGCAGATCTGCGATTACAGCATAGGCGACCTGAGCAGCATACCGAGCTATTACAAATCCTCGGTTCAGACGATGTATGCCGCCGGCATAATGGACGGCATGGATTCGAAGCACCGCTTCTACGGCACAAACAACACGACCCGCGCCCAGATAGCAACGGTTATCTCACGCCTTGTTGAGCCGGCACTGCGCACAGGTCATGATTCGGCTGTCAATGCAGATATGGCAGAGTATGAGGCAAACCTTGAAAACGACAGCGTTGCCGTTCAGATAGGAAAAACAAGCTACTGCCTGTATAAAAGCTATGAAACCGTCGATACCGTCAGCTACGGACTGTTTGCAGTCACCGAAAGCGGAGCGAGCACGAAGCTCTACGCCGCCTCGGTCGGACAGTATCTCAACAACATCAGCGTATATAACAACAAGGTCTATTTCTGCCTGAGCACAACCGGCAGCGAAAAGGGCTCGCTCATGTGCTACGACCCGTCAAGCGGCAAGCTGTCGACGGTTTATGACGGGTATATTATCGAATCGTATTGCTTCTATGACGGCAGAATATACGCGCTTGCATTCACAAGCTATGCCGACAAGCCCTCGGGTTATACATACGCCTTCGGTATTGTTGAAAACGGCGCATTCAACGCGATAGTCTCCGACCTCGCGTACTCGCAGGTGCCGAATTTCGTGCCCTACGGCTGGAACGGCAAAATTTATTTCAAAATGGCAGAGCAGGGGACAGTCAAGGATGCCAACGGAAACGAAAGCCAGGTGAGCTTCGATAAGCTCTATGCATACGACATCGCCGAAGATGAAATTTCCAAGGTCTGCGATTATAAGATAAACACCAGCTTCTTCGAAGGCCATGTGATGTACTTCCTCGCTTATGACACCGACGGAAATTACGATCTGAACCTCTACGCGGTTTCGATTCAGGCACCCGGCGCGGTTACAACGATAGGCGAGTTCCCGTCCACAACGAATGTCCGCAACCGCTCGATTTATAAATACGGCGATACGTTCTACTGCCTGTCATCGTTTAACCGCTATGTCTACAGTATGGACAAATCCGGAAGCGCACGCCTCACCCTCATCTGCGGCGGCGTTTACGACAGCCTGAACTTCACATCCGACAAGCTCATACTCATCCCCAATACGCTCACCACGAGCAATGCAAACGAGCTTAAGGTCTACAACGCAAAGAGCATGGCGGCACGCTCACTCTACGGCGACTGGCTGGGTCAGAGCGTTTACTACACCGGCGCACGTTTCGTCCCCGAAAACAGCGATGATTATTATTCGAGCGGCACGGAGAGTGTCAGCACCATAAGCAATCTGCCCATAACCGTAACAAAGGCATTCTCACGCGGCAGCGATTTCATAGTGCAGACCAAGTATGTCAATATGCTTGACACGGGCATTAAGCTGCGCTCCTACATAGTTAAGGTGTATCTTGACGGTCAGCTTGTCGCATATGATCTCAACCGTATGTCCGGCATTGAGATGGACACCAATGACATTGAAACATTCACCTTCGTCATTGCCGGAGCCGATGTTCTGCAGAACTTCGATGTAAACGACGGACGCATCAGCATAGAGGTCGTCCCGACCTATGATGTCGTCGTCGAGGAAACTGACACAACGGCATGATATCTTCCCCAAAAACCAACACTCCGCATTCGATTAAAACCGAGTGCGGAGTGCTTTTTACTGTTCAAATAATTTTAAGATTTTTCGAATCAGGCTTCGGTTTGCTGCCTTTTGACCGAGATGCGGTAGATAAGCTCGAGTATGCCGACGGCGGCAAATCCGAGGACCGCGCCGATTCCGACGGCAAGAACGGTTCGGATAAGCGATACGCTGATTGGAGCCACGGCGTGGCAGAATGTGTTCGTTACGGAAACCGCCTCAAGGCAGGTGCCCATGCCACTCAGCAGCCGCAGGGCCGGAAGATGCCTTCTGCATGCCCAGACAAAGACGATCACGCACGGCACGGCGGCGAACATTTCCTTACTGCGCGGCCGCACATAGAATTTATACTCAAACCAGTTTCTGATTGCAGTGACGATATTCATGCCGGGGGCATTACTGCTGACATCGCCCGAGCGCAGGACCATAACCGCGCCTGCAACGCCCAGGATGAGCACGCATATAATTCCCGTCCGAATGAATTTTTTCTTCGGCAGCTTTTCGGATATAAGCTGAATTAGAAGCAGAACTCCGGCAAAGGCGAGCGGCGCCAGAAGTGCCAGCTTTACGCCGGTGAATATCACATTGCCGACCATGTATTCACGCGTCGACATCAGGGCGGAAACGCTAAGCCCTCCGACTACGCCCCATGCGGCGGTTATGATAAGAGCCAGCAGAGCGTTAAGCGCAACCGGGCGCTTTGCAAGGCGCGCAGGTTCACTGTCGGCAAAGCGTTTCATCAAAACGGCAAAACAGCAGGGAAATATAACGGCAGAGGCAAACATCATAAGCTTCTGCGCCAGAGAAGCGTTCCACAGCGTAATGCCGGCAAGTCCGGCAACGGCTATAAGCGCAATAGGCATCTCCCACTGCCTGCGGCGTATGATTCGACTCAGAAGCCACGCACCGGCAAGCGCCGGGGCTATGCCAGCACCGAGGAGAAGATATTGGCTTACGGGATTAACCTGCATGCAGGAAAAATCCTCGCCGAAGCTTATGCCGCGCTGCTCGAG
>CAVAPG010000003.1:0-30953 GCA_963590435.1 bacterium | reverse complement strand
CGGAGATAACATCTTCGGCTCGGGCAAGAATTTCCACATCAAGATCAGCAAGGGTGCAGGCGCCTTTGTCTGCGGCGAAGGCTCGGCACTGACAGCTTCTATCGAGGGCGGCCGCGGAATGCCCAGGACTAAGCCGCCGAGAAGCGTTGATAAGGGGCTGTTTAACGCGCCGACTTCGCTTAACAACGTTGAAACCTTTGCAAATGTGCCGCCTATTATTCTTAACGGCTCCGATTGGTACAGAGGCTTCGGTACCGAGCAGAGCACAGGCACAAAGGCGTTTTCACTTGCAGGCAATATCAAGAACACCGGACTTATCGAGGTTCCTATGGGAACAACGCTCAGGGAAATTGTCTTCAGCATAGGCGGCGGCGTCAAAAACGGCAACTTCAAGGCCGTTCAGATAGGCGGTCCGTCCGGCGGCTGTCTGACCTCAGAGCATCTCGATCTGCCTTTGGATTTTGAATCGACGAAGAAAATCGGCGCGATCATAGGCTCCGGCGGTCTTGTTGTCATGGGTGATGATACCTGTATGGTCGAGATTGCACGTTTCTTCATGAACTTCACCAAGAAGGAATCATGCGGCAAGTGCGCAACCTGCCGCGAAGGGATACCGAGAATTCAGGCAATACTTGAGCGCATAACGCACGGCAGCGGCACAATGGAGGATCTTGATATGCTTCAGGAGCTTGCAAGCGTTGTCAAGACCTGTTCGCTGTGCGGACTGGGAAAAACCGCGCCGAATCCCGTGCTGAGCACGCTGAAATATTTTAAAGACGAATACATCGCCCATGTTAAGGACCGCAAATGTCCGGCCGGCGTATGCAGAAGCCTTTGCACCATGCAGATAGACCCGCTCAAGTGTATCGGCTGCACAAAGTGTGCCAGACTCTGCCCCGTCGGAGCAATCACCGGTGAGCTGCGCAAGCCGCACAGAATTGACACTGAAAAGTGCATAAAGTGCCGTGAATGCAAAAAAGGCTGTCCGAAGCATGCAATAAAGGAGGTATGATGATATGAAGCACATGATCATAGACGGCATCAGCTGTGAATTTGAAAACGAGCGCAATGTCCTTGAACTGGCGCAGAAAAATCATATTGACATACCTAACCTTTGTTATTGCGAAAGCCTGTCGATATACGGCGGATGCAGACTCTGCGTTGTGGAAAACGAGCGTGGAGGAATTGAAGCGGCATGCTCGATGATACCCAAGGACGGAATGTCGATAAAGACCAACACCGCAAGGCTGAGAAAGCATCGTCAGATGATACTTGAGCTCTTGCTTGCCGGGCACAGATCCGAGTGTACGACCTGCGAAAAATCCGAAAAATGCAAACTGCGTGCCTATGCGCAGCGCTATAATGTCACAAATATACGCTTCCCCGTTGACTACCCGAAGCTTCCGATTGATGATTCATCCCCGTCTATTATCCGTGACCCGTCAAAGTGCATACTCTGCGGCAAGTGCGTAAGAATGTGCTCGGAGGTTCAGAATATTCATGCGGTTGACTTTGCCGAGCGCGGAATTGAAGCCTACATAACCTGCGGCTTTGACAATAAGCTTGCCGATACCGACTGCGTAGCCTGCGGACAGTGCGCCGCGGTCTGCCCCACCGGGGCCCTGGTCATCAGAAATGAGGTTTCAAAGCTCTGGACCGCCATTTACGATCCTTCAAAGAAGGTCGCGGTGCAGGTTGCACCTGCCGTTCGAGTCGGCATAGGTGAAGAATTCGGTCTGCCGGCCTCTCAGCCTGTCATGGGCAAGATAACGACAGCCCTTAAAATGCTCGGTGTGGATTATGTTTTTGACACTTCGCTCACCGCTGACCTCACCATCATGGAGGAGTCCGCCGAGTTTTTAAACAAGCTCAAAAACGGTGATAAGCTCCCGCTTTTCACCTCCTGCTGTCCGGGCTGGATAAAGCATGTTGAAAACAGGCATCCGCACCTTATGCCTCAGGTGTCAACCTGCGGCTCACCGATGGAAATGTTCGGTGCGGTGCTCAGGCAGTATTACACCGAGGATGAGCTGTACTCGGTCGCCATTATGCCGTGTACGGCAAAGAAAGCCGAAGCGGCCCGTCCCGAACTTGTCAAGGACGGCGAAAGGCTGATTGACCTTGTGCTTACCACGCAGGAACTCGCCAGAATGATTAAGGAAGCCGGCATTGACTTTGCTCATCTGCCCGATTCAGCTCCGGACGACCCGTTTGCAGAGTACACGGGTGCCGGCGTAATATTCGGCGTAACCGGCGGTGTAACGGAAGCCGTTATCCGGCATGTTCTCGGTACTGTTACTTCCGAGCAGATTGCGGATGTCGCGGAATGCGGCGTGCGCGGTCTTGACGGGATTAAGGCGTTTGAGGTAACAGCTGGCGACGTCAAGCTGAAGATTGCCGTTGCAAACGGACTGGGCAACGCAGACAAGCTCATTGAGAAGATTGAAAGCGGCGAGGAATTCTTCCATTTCGTTGAGATTATGGCCTGCCCGGGCGGCTGCATAGGCGGCGGCGGACAGCCTGAGGCTTGTCTGGCTCAGAAGAAGCTGCGAAACCGCGGCATCTTTGCTGCTGATGAGCAATGCACACTGCGTTCGTCCGAGCAGAATACGGACCTCGACGGTGTATACACACTTCTGCGCGGCAGAGCTCATGAGCTTCTGCATGTACACTACCCCGATCACGGTCACGAGTAAGTTTTTGTGACATGTATCAGTAGTTAGAACAGAGCAAAAATTTGGGTACATCCGTTCTTTACGGATGTACCCTTTGTTTATTATATATATTTATGTCAATAGGTTACAAAGAAAAATGTTAAAATTTCAGACTTCAGCCGACATTTTTGATTCTGCCGCATTACAATCATCGACGCATGCCCGTTTTGCTTGCAGAACAAGCGGAAAAATGATAGAATAAAACGAATTTATGACTAAGAGGTGCATTATGAGCAAGGCAGATGAAATTTTTATAGCTAATTGCAAAGATATACTCGAAAACGGCGTATGGGATACCGATCGCGAGGTACGCCCTCGCTGGGAAGACGGAACCCCTGCACACACTGTGAAAAAATTCGGCATCGTAAACCGTTATAACTTAGCCGAGGAGTTCCCTATTCTGACTATTCGCAGAACATATTGGAAATCGGCGGTCGATGAGCTCTTATGGATATGGCAGGCCAAAAGCAATAATGTAAATGAACTGCGCACCCGCGTGTGGGATGCATGGGCCGACGAAAACGGATCTATCGGCAAAGCGTATGGCTATCAGCTCGGAGTTAAGAACCACTACCCCGAAGGAGATATGGACCAGGTCGATAAAGTTCTGTGGGATCTCAAGCACAATCCTGCCTCACGCCGTATAATGACAAATATATATAATCATGCCGATCTGAGCGAAATGGCACTGTACCCCTGTGCGTATTCCATGACATTTAACGTCAGCGGAGATACCCTTAATGCGATACTCAATCAGCGCTCGCAGGACATGCTTGCCGCCAACAACTGGAATGTTGTTCAGTATGCGATACTTACCCACATGTTTGCTCAGGTATCCGGACTTAAGGTCGGTGAGCTTGTCCACGTCATCGCAGACGCCCATATATACGATCGTCATGTTTCTTCTATCGAGGAGATTATCGCAAATCCGCCAAAGCCGGCCCCGAAATTTATAATAGACCCGACGGTAGACGATTTTTATAAATTCACGCGCGACAGCTTCAAAGTCGAAGGCTATGAGCCTTCAGCATTCAAGACCAAGATTCCCGTTGCTGTTTGAGAGGGTTCGGTATGGATGCCATAGTTGCCGTTTATTCAGACTGGGGAATAGGCGCAGGCGGTACGCAGCCTGTCGTTTTGAAGGCGGACAGGCAGCATTTTGTTGAGCTTACGCGAGGCCGCACTGTTATAGTGGGCAGACGCACAATGGCCGATTTTCCCAATGGCAGGCCGCTTAAGGGCCGCCGAAACATAGTCCTCACCCGTCAGAACATATCAATTGACGGTGCGGAAGTCGCGCACAGTGCCGCTGAAGCCGCATCACTTTGCGATGATGCAATAGTCCTCGGCGGACAAAGCGTATTTCGTGATATGATGCCGTATATAGATCGGGTTTTCGTCACGAAAATTAATATTTGCCCGAAGTCAGACAGTTATTTTGAAAATCTCGACGAAAGCGCAGACTGGGTCATAGACAGTGACAGTGGGATTATGAACGAGGGAGATACGGAGTACAGCTTTGTATGCTATACAAGGAGGAAGCCATGAAAAAAAGAGCAATATCTCTTATGCTGCTCATGCTTATGCTGCTGACCGCCTGCGGCGAGGAGACGCCAGCCGAGACCCCTGCCCCAACAGCGACTGTGCTGTCAAAGGGTGACTGCTTTACCGTCAGCGAAGAGTATACCGACAATGTCGCAAAATACTGCTACACGATTACAGATAAGTCCGGAAACGTGCTTGAGAGTGCGATGTGTTCAGAACAGCCGCGCGTGGCGGTTATAAACGATAATCTGCTTGGCGTGCGCTTCTATGTTAACGACAAAACTTTTTGCCGTTATTACGATCTGAAAAACTCGCGCGTTTCCAAATCCTTCTTTAACGCTTTTTGGGATGACGGCACTCTTGTTGCATACCATGATTACGACAACGGTCACCGCATGATGGTAAGCGATATGTTTGATGAAGACGGCTATAGCTACGAGCTTGATCTCGATATTCAGGCTCTGTCGATAACCGTAACAACATGCCGGCAGGATGAACAAACCGGAGATTTGACCGTGGGTTACACCTACGGCGACAGTGAAACGGAGTACACCGTAACCTTGCCGACCCGAGCATCGGATTAACCATGCATCATGGCATAGTATATAAAACGCAGAGCCGACTTGGCTCTGCGTTTTAATGTTGAAAGACATGGCCGGTTGCGGTATAATAATTTATTATACATTGACAGGAGTTGCTCAGATGAAGGAACAGAAAACCAATGTAATGCGCATACTTGAGCAAAAGAAAATTAAGTATGTGCCGCATGAGTATCCTCATGGTGAAGAAGCCGTCGATGGTGCGACGGTTGCGGCAATCTGCGGACTTGATCCTTCACAGGTTTTTAAAACGCTCGTGGTCCGCGGTGCGAGTAAAACCATATATGTTTTCGACATCCCCGTAACCGGTGAGCTGGACCTCAAGAAAGCTGCGAAGGCGGCAGGTGAAAAATCAATAGCGATGATTCATGTAAGCGAGATAAATGCCCTGACGGGCTATATTCGCGGCGGCTGCTCCCCTATAGGTATGAAAAAACACTATAAAACATTCATTGATATAAGCGCACAAGACAAAGAAACGATAATGGTCAGCGCAGGTAAAATAGGCTATCAGGTTGAGCTGAATCCTGATGAACTTGCAACGCTTGTGCGCGCAAAATTTGCAGATCTGGTAAGTGAGAATGACTGATTACATTAAAATTAAAGGCGCAAGAGCAAACAATCTGAAAAACGTTGATATAGAGATACCGAGAAATAAGCTTATTGTCATGACCGGAGTGTCCGGCAGTGGGAAATCAAGTCTTGCATTTGACACAATTTATGCCGAGGGTCAGCGGCGCTATGTCGAGAGCCTTTCATCCTATGCCCGACAGTTTCTCGGTCAGATGGATAAACCGGATGTCGACTACATTCAGGGGCTCTCTCCGGCAATATCAATAGACCAGAAAACCGGCTCAAGAAACCCAAGGTCGACCGTAGGAACCGTCACAGAGATATACGACTACATGCGTTTGCTGTGGGCACGCATAGGCAAGCCGCATTGCCCCAAATGCGGAAAGGAAATAAAACAACAAACCATTGATCAGATAATTGATCAGCTGATGCTGCTTCCCGAAGGAACGAAGTTAATGGTACTTGCCCCGGTTGTACGTGCACGGAAGGGCGAATATGTCAAGGTGTTTGAGGATGCGCGCCGTTCCGGATATGTGCGTGTGCGCGTTGACGGCAGCATGTACGAGCTTTCCGAAGAGATAAAGCTCGATAAAAACAAAAAGCACACGATTGAGATTGTTGTCGACCGTGTTGTTATAAAAGACGGCATCATGCGCCGCCTTGCAGATTCGGTAGAGACTGCAGCTTCGCTTGCAGGAGGTCTTGTTATCGCGGATATTATAAGCGAAAAAAGGCAGATGCTCTTTTCGCAAAATTACGCATGTCCGGATTGCGGAATATCAATTGAAGAGCTCACTCCTCGCATGTTCTCATTTAACACACCGTACGGCGCATGTCCGAAGTGTGACGGCCTCGGAATGCAGCTTCTGGTTGATCCGGACCTTGTGATACCCGATGACAGCTTGAGCATCAATGACGGTGCGGTAAAGGCAAGCGGATGGGGTGTCGGTGCCGAGTCAATATCGTCAATGTATTATAATGCACTTGCAAAGAAATATAATTTTTCACTCGATACACCTGTCTCAAAGCTGCCGGAAGGCGTAAAGGATATTCTCCTCTACGGAAGCAAAGGCGAAAACCTTGATTTGAGTTACGAGCGAGAAAGAAAAAACAGTTCATTTGCAGGCAAGTTCTCCCGCCCGTTTGAGGGAATATGCAAGAACCTTGAACGCAGATACTATGAAACTCAGAGTCCTGCCATGCGTGCAGAAATAGAAGAGAGCATGTCGGAAGTACTGTGCCCCGAATGCCGCGGCAGGCGTCTGAGAAAAGAAGCGCTTGCTGTTACCGTTGGCGGAAAAACCATTGCGCAGATGGGTGAAATGTCCGTCAGCGATGCCATGGATTTTATAGACTCGCTTACTCTCAGTGAAAAAGAAGGAATAATCGCCGACAGAATAATCAAGGAAATAAAATCGCGCCTGGGCTTCCTGAAAAATGTGGGGCTTCAATATCTTACTCTGTCGCGCGGCGCGGCAACGCTTTCAGGCGGGGAAAGTCAGCGTATCCGCCTTGCAACGCAGATAGGTGCCTCTCTCACAGGGGTGCTGTATATTCTCGATGAGCCGAGTATAGGCCTGCATCAGCGTGATAATGAGAAGCTTCTGAAAACCCTTATGAATCTTCGGGATCTCGGCAACACGCTTATTGTAGTTGAGCACGATGAGGAAACAATGCTTGCAGCCGATTACATTGTCGATATAGGTCCTGGAGCAGGTGTACACGGTGGAAAAATTGTTGCCGCCGGTACAGCCGAAGATATATGCTCATGCCCGGAGTCGCTCACCGGTCAATATCTCAGCGGTAAACGAAAAATTCCGGTTCCTGACGAACGCAGACCGACAAATAACGGTTTTATAAAAATTCAAGGCGCGCAGGAGCATAATCTTAAAAATATAGATGTAGAGATTCCGAAGGGCGTCATAACATGTGTTACCGGCGTATCCGGCAGCGGAAAGTCAAGTCTTGTAAATGAGATACTCTATAAGACGCTGGCTTTAAAGAAAAACCGTGCCAAGGTGAAACCCGGCAAGTGTGCCGGAATAAGCGGAATAGATAACATAGATAAGGTAATCGATATAGATCAGAGCCCTATAGGAAGAACGCCGCGCTCAAATCCGGCAACGTATACCGGACTGTTTAATGACATCAGGGAACTCTTCGCATCAACAGAGGATGCGCGCCTTCGCGGATATAACTCGGGTAGGTTTTCTTTCAATGTCAAAGGCGGCCGGTGCGAGGCGTGCAAGGGTGACGGAATGCAGAAGATTGAAATGCATTTCCTGCCGGATGTGTATGTGCCTTGCGATGTGTGCAAGGGTAAACGCTATAATCGCGAAACTCTCGAGGTAAGATATAAGGGGAAAAATATCAGCGATGTGCTGAATATGACCGTTGAGGAAGCGTGTTCGTTTTTTGAAAACATTCCGAAACTTAAAGCCAAGCTCGACACGCTCTATGAGGTTGGCCTCGGCTATGTTCAGCTCGGGCAGTCGAGCACTACGCTCTCGGGCGGCGAGGCACAGCGAGTAAAACTTGCCACAGAACTTTCGCGCCGCAGTACGGGCTCAACGGTGTATATTCTCGATGAACCGACAACCGGGCTTCATATGGCAGATGTTCATAAGCTTTTGGCGATAATAGACAAGCTTGCCGATGCCGGAAATACCGTCGTTATAATCGAGCATAATCTTGATGTGATAAAAACCGCGGATTATATAATTGATCTCGGTCCGGAAGGCGGAGACGGCGGCGGTAATCTTGTATTTGCGGGAACTCCCGAAGAATGTGCCGCGTGTAACGACAGTTATACAGGCCGATTTCTGAAAAAACTGCTTTGAGCCTTTCCCGCTCTGATTGAATATGAATATGAATGTGAAAATGAAATTATAAAGGAATTTCTCGGTTATGCAGGAGCTAAGTGAAATTAACGGAACAGTTGAGGCTGTTATATACAGAAACGACGAAAACGGCTATGGCGTTGTGCGTCTTGAGCTCGACAGCGGCGAGACGGCTACTGCGGTCGGGTGTCTGCCTTATATCGCACCGGGCGAGATGATTTCAGCCGAGGGTTCATGGATGAATCACGCTCAGCACGGCAGACAATTTAAAATTGAACAGTGCAGTCGCCTTTTGCCAACCTCCGCCGAAGCAATATATAACTATCTTGCAGGGGGAACGGTGCGCGGCATAGGCCCTGCAACAGCCGCGATGATAGTCGACCGATTCGGTGACAAAACGCTGGATGTCATGGAAATGCATCCGGAAAAGCTTGCGGAAATAAAGGGTATAAGTTCATCAAAGGCGAAAGATATCGGCACAGGCTTTAAGAAGCAGGCCGGTGTGCGGCGCCTGACAGAGTTTTTATGCTCTTACGGTATTCAGCCGATTTTCGCACTTAAAATGTTCAAATTCTACGGCAATTCGGCTATTGATATTGTGCATGAAAATCCGTATATATTGGCTTCATCGCATATAGGCGCAAGCTTTGCCGAGGCAGACGCACTTGCCCTGGCTCTCGGTATTGAAGGTGACAGCATAAACCGCGTCTGTGCGGCGCTTATATTTGAACTTGCACATAATTCCGGCAACGGACATTGCTTTATTCCAAGAGGAAAGCTGACAGCTGCGACAGCACAGCTTATCGGAGTTGCACAGGAGCTTGCAGATGATGCAGTGGATAAACTGGTTGATGAGGGCGAGATAGTTTGCGATAAAGTCGCAGGTCTTGACGCCTGTTATCTTTCATCGCTTTACGAGGCAGAAAAGTATACCTCAGATAAAATAAAAGCGATGTGTCGAAAAAGCAGCGAAAAAAAGGTTGACATAACGAAAACAATAGAGCGGCTTGAGAATACCAATAATATTAAATACGCACCGATGCAGCGCAGAGCAATAGAGCTTGCGGCACAGAACCGAATGCTGGTGATAACAGGTGGCCCCGGCACGGGAAAGACGACGATATTAAAAGCAGTGCTGGCCCTGTATGACGAGCTTGAGCTCGAAACTTATCTTGCAGCGCCAACGGGTCGGGCTGCAAAACGCATGAGCGAGCTGTGCGGCACGGAGGCATCTACCATCCACAGAATGCTTGGTGCAAAAATGTCCGATGACGGCGAGACGGTTGTATTCGGCAAAGACGAGGAAGATAAGCTCGCATGCGATGCGCTTATTCTGGACGAGTGCTCGATGGTTGACATAACGCTAATGTGCGCAATACTCAAGGCAACAAAATCAGATTGCCGAATTCTCCTCGTCGGTGATGCAGACCAGCTCCCCTCTGTGGGACCCGGAAATGTGTTTTCGGACATTATCCGCAGCGGTATAGTTCCCACGGTTCGGCTTACGGAAATATTCAGGCAGAAAGCTGACAGCAGAATCGTGCGGAATGCGCATATGATTAATAAAGGCGAGCATCCGGATTTCAACGAAAACAGCGGAGATTTCTTCCGTCTGCGCCGCATGCAGGGAGCTTCAAGCGTTGAAACAATCGTTGAGCTGTGCAAAAAACGTCTGCCGGATAATATGAAGATACCGACAAATCAGATACAGGTTCTCTCTCCGAGCCGCAAAGGCGAGACGGGAACAATGAACCTCAACAAACGGCTTCAGGCGGCTTTGAATCCTCCGGATGAAAAAAAGAAAGAAAAGCTTTTCGGAGAAATTGTTTTTCGTACCGGCGACAGAGTAATTCAGATAAAAAACAACTACGATATCGTATGGAAGGATAAGCTCGGCAAAAGCGGAATGGGTGTTTATAACGGTGATATCGGAACAATTGTCGAGATAGATACCGCATCCGAGTATTTGACCGTTGATTATGAAGATAAGCTTGCAGTTTACGGCTTTGAAATGCTAAATGAGCTTGAGCATGCATGGGCATTGACGGTTCACAAATCGCAGGGCAGTGAATACAGGGCGGTCATACTTTCCCTCAATCCGGTTGCACAGATGCTTCTGACACGGGGAGTGCTCTATACTGCGGTTACACGTGCGAAGGAATTGATGATTATGGTCGGAGACGATAACATAGCGCACAGGATGATTGACAATCATAAGCAGTCGCGCCGATACAGTGCCCTAAGGATAAGACTTGCAGATGAAAATTCTTGACTACATTGCCCATCTTCTTTATCCGTGGAAGTGCGTCTTCTGCGGAAGTGTACTGAAGGACACGGATATATGCCGTGAGTGCGAGGAAAAGCTTCCTTACACAAAGGGCGACAGCATTTCACAGAAGTTTCCTTTTGTTGACAAGTGCGTTTCACCGCTTTATTACAAGGATAATGTTCGCGGCTCTGTGCATAGATATAAATTTGCAGGGTGCTCGGCATACAGTAATCGATACGCTGCAATAATGGCAGAATGCATAGAAAATAATCTTGATTGCTCAAGTATTGATGTGGTATCATGGATACCGTTGAGTAAAAAGCGGCTTAGATACAGAGGTTATGACCAGGCACGGCTTATTGCAGAGAAAATATCCGAAATTACCGGCCTGCCGTGCAGACAGCTTATTGATAAAATAAAGGATAACAGTGCCCAGTCGCTGTCCCGCGATGCAAAACAGCGGCGTGAGAATGTCACAAATGTATACGCTGTGCACAAGGGTGAGAATATTAGCGGCTTGCGTGTTCTGATGATTGACGATGTCGTAACCACAGGCTCCACAATAAGCGAGGCGGCCAGAATTCTGAAAAAAGCCGGAGCCAAGAGCGTCTATGCGGCAACCCTTGCAAGGCATGAAGATTAAAATAATAACCTCGCCGGATCTACACTCTCCGGCAGACAGGAGTATTGTATGGTTATATATGAAAGAGATATAGCAATCGATATGGGTACGTCCAACACCCTCGTTTTCTCGCAGGGTAAGGGACTTGTACTTCGCGAACCGACGGTTGTCGCGGTTGATAAAGTTAAAAACAAAATGCTTAAGATAGGCGAGGATGCAAAAAAAACCCTCGGGCGTACGCCGGCAAATGTTGTTGCCATTCATCCGATAAGGGCAGGAGTAATTTCCGATTATGACATGTCGGCACTTATGCTGCGCGAGCTTGTCAGCAGAATAACCTCGTTCAGCCTGTTCAAGCCGAGGATACTTATGTGCGTGCCGAGCAGCATAACCGGTGTGGAAGAGCGCGCTGTCATAGACGCGGCAATTGAAGCCGGCGGACGCAGAATTTATCTCGTTGAGACGGCTGTTGCAACCGCTATCGGAGCGGGTGTTGATATTAAAAAACCCGACGGACACATGGTCGTCGATATCGGCGGCGGCACAACTGAGATTGCGGTTGTATCAATGGGCGGTGTTGCCGAGTGTGAATCTATAAAAATTGCAGGCAGCACATTTGACGAAGCCATCATCAGATATGTTAAGAAAAAGCACAATATGCTCATTGGGGCAATGACTGCCGAAGAGATTAAGATAAACATCGGCGGACTATATCAGCGCAGCGACGGTCCGGATGCAATGGAAATAAAGGGTCGGGATCTCATAAAGGGCTTGCCCAAAACGGCCAGCATAACTGCATCTGAGCTTATAGATATCATGCGTGAGCCGGCTAAGCTCATCCTCGAAAACATACATGCCGTGCTTGAACGCACACCACCGGAACTTATCGGCGACCTCGGTGTAAACGGTATGATCCTCTCCGGCGGCGGCAGCATGATTTACGGCATGGATCGGATGATTGAGGACAGCACACATATAAAAACCATGATTGTTGACGATCCCATTGCCTGTGCCGCCCACGGTGCCGGAAAGCTGCTGAGCAAGCTTGACTACATGCAGGACGGAATGATGAACTTTATGCGCACCCGTGAAATGCGCAATTGACACCCGAAAAGATTTGTTATCTCAAGGACTATGCAGCGCATGCATAGTCCTTTTTCCATTGCCATCAATTTGATGGCAATCTGTTGACCGAATTGCAGTTATATGGTAATATCAGCATATAGTGTTGTACACTAAACGGAAGAATATTCAAACAAGGAGGAAAGGAATGAAAACAACAAAAAAACTGCTTAGCCTGCTGCTTGTCGTTATGCTGCTGTGCAGCCTGATACCGGCATCTGCTATGGCTGAGGAGACAAACGCGGAAGATGAGTATCCGTTTATCTTTGTGCACGGCCTTATGGGCTGGGGAGACAGATCGATGCTCGACCCGATTATGCCTTATTGGGGCATGACAACGGGCAACCTGATGGATTACCTTACATCAAAGGGATACGAGAGCTATGCCGCCCAGGTCGGCCCGCTCTCAAGCGCATGGGACAGAGCCTGTGAGCTTTATGCTCAGCTCACCGGAACAACGGTTGACTACGGTGCGGCACACTCTGCCGAAAAAGGTCATGACCGCTACGGAATAACCTATGACGAACCCCTATTTGAGGGGTGGAGCGCCGAGAAGAAGATTAATTTGATCGGGCACAGCTTCGGCGGAGCAACAGCCCGTATGTTCCTGGAGCTTCTGACAAACGGCAGTGCAGAAGAAGTCGCCGCCGCGAAGGCTGCCGGTACAGAGGTATCCCCTCTGTTTGAAGGCGGCATGGGCGACTGGGTGTATTCTCTGACAGCTGTTGCCGCTCCCCATAACGGCACGACCTTTATTGAAACCTGCGATATATCAACTCAGGTAGTCACGGACTTTATATACAATCTTGGTGCAAGCCTGGGCTTCACAAATCTGAAGGGCGTATATGATCTTCAGCTTGAACACTTCGGCGTTTCTCAGAAGAGCGATGAAACCGACATTGAATATCTTGTCAGAGTCCTCAACAGCAGTGAATTCATGAGTCATAACGACAATGCAATCTATGATCTCACTATTGACAATGCATTGGAAATTAACGATGGAATACAGCTGCAAGACAATGTATATTATTTCTCGGTCTGCGGTGATGCAACACATCAGAGTGCGGTAAGCGAAAATCAGATACCCGACTCGTCGATGTTTGTTCTGCTCAAACCGTTCGGAACAATGATGGGCAGATATTACGACGAATCCACAGCCGGCGGAGTTTATATCGATAAAACATGGCTTCCCAACGATGGTATGGTAAATGTCGTATCCGGTCTGTATCCGGTAAACAGCCAGCTCAAATGCCTTAAGGCCGACGGAAGTCAGGGATATGTAATCTGCGACGGATATAATAATCAGGATTACGAGAAGGGCATATGGAATGTCATGCCGACTCAGCCGTATGATCATTTGAGCATAATCGGCGGTATCCTGTCAAACACCGTTTCAAACACCCATCATCTGTACCTTGAGATTATCGGAAGAATTACAAGCACATATGGAAAAAGCAGCACAGCAGACGACGATCCTATAGATGCAGATACGCTGCCGTTCACGGATGTCAGCAAGGACAGCTGGTCATATGATTATATTCTCAAGATGTACCAGCTCGGTGTAGTAAACGGACGCTCGGAAACTGTATTTGACCCGACAGGCAATGTTACAAGAGCAGAATTTGTGAAGATGCTTGCCTGCCTCGATGGCGTAGATACGAGCAATTACTCAACTTGCAAATTTGAAGATGTCAGCGACAGCAGTGTTTTTGCTCCGTATATAGAATGGGCTGCCGAGAACGGCATAGTATACGGAACAAGCTCTGTGACATTTAACCCGAATGATAATATCACTCGCGAGCAAATGGCTGCTATAATCTGCAGATATGCCGATTATGCCGGAATAAAGCTGTCTGAAGATACGCCTGCTGTCACATTCACCGACAGTGCGCAGATATCGAACTATGCAGTTGACAGCGTCACAGCTCTTCAGCGTGCGGGAATAGTCTGCGGTGTGCAGAATGCCGACGGAAGCTACAGCTATTATCCGAAATCATTTGCAACCAGAGAACAGACCTGCAAAGTACTCAGCCTCATCTAAAGCATTTAATAAACTGTAAAAAAGCGCGGGAGACCGCGCTTTTTTATTGCATTGAGTATAGACATTTAGTATAATAATATAACATATATATTGAATTTAAGGCGGAGCGATTATGGCATACGTTGAATTTGAGAAAGTAAAAAAGACATATCAAATGGGTGAAGTGAGCATCGAAGCTCTCCACGATGCAACATTTGAAATTGAAAAGGGCGAAATTTGCGTAATCGTCGGTGCATCGGGTGCCGGTAAAACCACTCTGCTTAATATACTCGGAGGTATGGACAGCCTTTCGTCAGGCCGCGTGATTCTCGACGGGCAGGAGATATCATCCTACAGCGCAAATGAGCTTACAACATACCGCCGCTACGATGTCGGTTTCGTTTTTCAGTTTTATAATCTTGTTCAGAATCTTACTGCGATAGAGAATGTTGAGCTTGCCGCACAGATATGCAAAAATCCGATGGATGCATCCGAGGTCATAGATCTTGTCGGATTGCATGACAGAGCTCAAAATTTCCCGGCCCAGCTGTCCGGCGGCGAGCAGCAGCGCGTGGCAATAGCTCGTGCTCTTGCCAAAAATCCAAAGCTAATGCTTTGCGATGAGCCAACGGGTGCGCTTGACTACAACACAGGCAAGGCTGTTTTACAGCTTCTTCAGGATTGCAGCCGCAAAAACGGCATGACGGTCGTTATTATAACTCATAATCAGGCGTTGACGGCCATGGCGGACAGAGTTATTTCAATACGAAGCGGTGTTGTGACGGATGTCTGCATTAACGAACATCCCGTACCTATTGAAAACATTGAATGGTAAGCGTATGAATAAGTCTATCATTAAACTGACAAGAAGAGAAATAAAAAACAGCCTCGGACGGTATCTTGCAATCTTTGCCATAATTGCGCTCGGTGCAGGCTTGTTTGTCGGATTAAGACAGTCACGTCCGGACTTTCTCGAGACATATAATAATTATATTCAAAGGACGAACTTCTATGATTTCAGGCTATCGTCCACATTAGGCCTAACCGATGATGATCTTGCCGCCGTGAAGCAGATAGACGGCGTTGAGACAGCCGAGGCCGCTGTCGGGGTTGATTTCCTTTTCAACACAGATGAAGAGGATAATCTCATTATGATGGCTCAAAGTATACCGGATAAGATTAATCTTATCGATCTTAAGGCCGGACGCATGCCCGAAAAGGGAAACGAATGCCTTGCAGACCCGAATCTTTATTCGGAAGATGATATCGGAACGGTTATAAAACTGTCCGAGGATAACAGCGATCAGACTTTTGAAACCTTTGCATATGACGAATATGAAATCGTCGGAATAGCAGAGAGCGTTTTGTATGTAAATACAGAGCGCGGCTCAAGCACACTCGGAAACGGCAGTGTCAAAGGATATATTTATATTCCGATGGCAGGCTTCTCCACGGATTATTACACCGACATTTATGTATGCGTTGATTCAAGCGGCTATGTATATTCCGATGAATATGAAGAGAGTATTGAAAAATATGTCGAACCGCTTGAAGAGCTTATGGAAAATCGTGCGGTAATCAGACGCGACAGCATTATCGACGATGCCATGTCCGAGCTTGATGATGCAAAGAAGCAGTATGAGGAAGGTAAGGAACAGTACGAGTCAGCCAAAGCCGAATACGACAGCGGCTATGCCGAGTATGTTCAGAAGAAAAGTGAGACGGAAGCCGAGCTTGAAAAGTCCCGTCAGCAGATAGAAGACGCCGAAAGTATGATGTCCGACTCTTCAATCATAGACCGGAAACAGGCAGAGCTTGATGCCGCAAAGGCAGAGCTTGATAAGGGACAGGCTGAGTATGAGGAAGGCCTGAGTCAGTATAATACCAAAGCACAGCTTGCCTACGCGACGGTTGATGAGCAGATTGCCTATTATGAAAACCGCATAAGTGAAAGGCAGAATGACATATCATCGGAACAGGCGGAGATAGAGAGCTTGAACTCGCAGCTTGCGGAAGCCCAGGCAAACGGGCAGAATATAAAAGCAGGGCTGATTCAGGCAAAGATAACAACGGCAAATAACAAGATAAGCTCTTATAATTCCGATATTGAACGCTATAACGAAAGACTTGAGACCCACCGGCAGAGAAGAGCCGAGATTGATGCCGAGCTTGAGCCGTATCGTCAGCAGCTTGAAGATGCCAAAGCGCAGCTTGATGCGGGATACGCCCGGATAAACGAGGGGCAGGCAGAGCTTGATGCCGCCCGTGAGATGGTCAGCAGCGGAAGCGAACAGCTGGCAAACGCAAAAAAGCAGTATGAAGCAGGCAAGGCGCAGGCAGAACAGGGGTTCGCAGAGGCCGAAAGTGAGCTTGCATCCGGCAAAGCCCGGCTCGATGAAGCCAAATCCGAGCTTGACGAGGGAGCGGAAGAGTTAGACGCCGCAGAAAAGCAGATAAAAAATATAAATCACGCTGACACATATGTGCTTGACCGCGATACAAATGCGGGATATGTCTGCTTTGAAAGTGATACCAATGTTGTTCAAAGCGTTGCATCGGTGTTTCCTGTGTTCTTCTTTCTTGTTGCCGCGCTTGTATGCCTCACGACAATGACCAGAATGATAGACGATCAGCGCACGCAGATAGGCATCATGAAGGCGCTCGGTTATTCATCCGGAGCCATTATGGGAAAGTATATGTTTTATTCCGGCAGTGCAACGCTGTTGGGCTGCGTCTTCGGAATAGCTGCCGGAAGCGTTGTATTTCCTGCAATAGTATGGTTCGGATACGGACTGATCTATAACATTTCGGAAGGGCTCTCGTTTACGGTTAACTGGACATTGACTGCCGGCATAACGGCGGCTAACCTTGCGGTTACGATTCTCGTAACATGGTATTGCTGCGCAAAGGAACTCAGAAGCGCACCGGCAGAGCTTATTCGTCCGAAAGCCCCGGAGGCCGGAAAGCGGATACTGCTTGAGAGAATTCCGACAGTGTGGAATGACATGAGCTTCATGCAGAAGGTTTCGGCGCGTAATATCATGCGCTATAAAAAACGCATTTTTATGATGCTGCTCGGTATCGGAGGATGCACTGCCCTCGTGCTGACGGCTCTCGGGCTTAATGACACAATACAAAATGTGGTAACCCGTCAGTATGAGGATGTAATTCTCTATGATTACGAGCTTACCATGGCGTATGATATGACGGATGAGGAGCAGGCAATATTCTTTGAGGATGCAGGTGACAATGTTGAAGACGCACTGTTCCTTTACATGGGACTTGCGGAGGTCTCAGACGGAGGCACTATAAAAAGCGCAACCTTGAGTATCACGGACGGAAACCGGCTCTGCAAATTCATGGATCTGAGCTATAACGGGACCCCGATCGACTACCCCGGAAAGAATGAAGCCGCCATAAACTACAATCTTGCCCGTCAGCTCGGCGGTGTTGAGATTGGTGATGAAATTCAGATAACCACGGCCGAAAAAGAAGAGCTCACCGTTACAGTCAGTGCATTGTTCGATAATTATGTTGACAGCTATGTGTTTATTTCGCCCGAAACATGCTCCGAACAGCTTGGCAGCGTACCGGAATATAAATCCGCTCTTGCCCTTGCACCTGACGGCAAAGACGTTAATGACTGTGCCGAGGCAATTGCAGACAGTGTAGACGGTGTCCGCGGCGTGACGCTCAGCGTTGACACCAAACAGCGTATGAGCAGCATGATGGACGGACTGCTGGTTGTAGTTGCGGCAATAATAATCTGCGCCGGACTTCTGGCATTTATCGTGCTTTATAACCTGACAAATATAAACATCTCCGAACGCATACGCGAGATAGCCACGATAAAAGTGCTCGGATTTTATCCCAAAGAGGCGGCGGGCTATGTTTTCCGCGAAAATTTAATTCTCACAGGAGCGGGAGCGGTGTTCGGTCTCGGCCTCGGAGTTGCACTCCATGCGTTTGTTATGAACGCCATCAAGGTCGACATGATGTATTTCCGACCGTACATAGGCTTTTGGAGCTTCGCAATTTCAATCGTAATTACATTCGTATTTGCGCTTATTGTTAATGCTATTATGCGCCGAAGAATAGATAATATAGACATGGCAGGCGCGCTTAAATCTATAGAGTAGTTTGACAAGAACAAAAGAATGTATTATATTAAATTCAATTAATTATTAAATTATCAGGGATGCAAAGTATGGAAAATCTGCAGGCCTCTCTGCCCGGATGGGAGATAGTACGCTGTATAGGCAGCGGCAGCTCAGGCAAGGTTTATGAGCTTAAGAAAAAAGATGAATACGGCGGCGACTTTCATTGCGCGCTGAAGGTAATCAGCGTGCCGGGCTCGCAAAAGGAATACGACGAAATGCTCAGCACAATGAGCGAATTTGCCATGCGTGCCAAGCTTCGCGAGAAGGTTGAAGAGATAAGCAATGAGTATCGCCTGCTCGGTGCTCTGCGAGGACATCCCAATGTCGTAAACTGCGAGGACCAGATGATAATCCCTCATGAGAACGACCTTGGATGGGATATCTATATACGCATGGAGCTTTTGCAGTCCCTGCCGGACTATGTGCGTGAAAACGGTATGACCGTTGAGAGTGTTATGAAGCTCGGCAGCGATATGTGCTCTGCTTTGGAGCTCTGCCGCGAGAATAATATAATTCACAGGGATATTAAGCCGCAGAACATTTTCGTAAGCCGCTACGGCGTGTTTAAGCTCGGCGACTTCGGAGTCGCAAAAGCATCGAACATCAGGACCTCGGCTGATAAGGTCGGAACGTATTCTTATATGGCGCCCGAGGTTTACAAGGGCAAAGGCTACGATGACAGAGTTGATATATACTCACTCGGTATGGTGCTCTATTGGCTGCTGAACGAACGCAGAGGTCCATTTCTTCCTCTTCCTCCGCAGACGCCTACCTCGGAGCAGACAACAGATGCTCAAATCCGCAGGTTCCGCGGAGAGTTGCTGCCGCAGCCTAAAAACGGAAGCACGGCATTGAAAAAAGTCGTTATGACCGCGGTCAGCTATAAAATAGCCGATCGTTATGCCGGTCCTACAGAATTCAAAAAAGCCCTTGAACTTGCCGCGTCCGGGAAGGCAGATGCAGAGCAAGTTAAGGCAAGTGCCGGCAGCGACGACATGACCGTTCGCGAGGACTTCAAGACAAATCCGCGCCCAGAGTATATTCCCGAAACTCCGCATGAGCCGCGACCGCAGGCACAGCCCAAGTCAACTCCGCGCAATGCCGAAGCCGCAAAAGCAAAAAAAGCTCCGCCAAGACAGTCTGAGCCGGAAAAAAAGCCGAAAAAAAACATGTTTGGCTATATATTGGCGCTTGTTCTCATCGTTGCCGCAATGATCACGGCGATTATTGTGTTTGCGCTGTCCGGAAACAGCGGAGATAAAAAAGACGATTCTCCGCAGGAGAGTGTTCAGCCTACCCCGACGGCGACACCTGAGCCGGAAAAACTTGATGTTAAATCCGTAGTGCTCAGCTCACCGAACATGACTCTTACCGTCGACGATGAAGCACAGCTCAAAGTAAGCTGCATGCCCGAGCCGACAGATGAGCAGACCGAACCCGAGTATATCTGGAAGAGCAGCGATACGTCGATTGTCACCGTCACCCAGGATGGCAATCTGAAAGCCATAAGCGAAGGCTCGGCGACCGTTATGGTTTATGTCAAGGATAAGATGGAAGTGTACGATCAGTGCACAATCACTGTCGAAAGCCCCAAGGTGACGGAACTGAGTATCGAGGAGATGCCCGTAAAAACAGTCTATGCTGTCGGCGAGGAGCTCGACACGACGGGGCTTGTCCTGCGCGCATACTATAATAACGGTTCCGCTAAACGCATAACCGATTCGAGCGAATACACCGTCGAATGTGACATGACAGGTCTCGGCAACCGCGATGCTACCGTAACCTATGAGGGCAAAACCGTAACCTACACCGTAAGAATAAGCCTCTTCGGCTGATACGGTTCAGCGCCGCCTGTATAACGGCAAATCGATTTGACTTAAAATCCAGAAACTTAAAACAGATAGAAACAGAAAAAGCAGAGTCAAATGACTCTGCTTTTTGCTATATTCGGCACACGGGATTGGGAAGCTACAGGATCCGAGAGAAGGGGGAAGGAAGATGTGTAGGGAGGAGACGTGTGCCGCGATAAATTTCAGACACGCAGGCCGGCTTCATAGCCTTCCTGGATATTTTTGAAGCCATTCTTTGCGCTGGAAGCATCGCCTGCAACGATGACTTCATACTTTGCCCCTTCGAGCATTGCCGCTACGCTGCCGTCGGGCTTTACGCCGGTGGCATTGACGATGGTATTCACGCTGTCGATACGCACGGAAACGCCGTCCTTTTCATAGCTGACTGCGTCGGCTTCAACGCTTGTTACGCGTGCAGAGGTCTCGACCTTGACGCCGTACTCCTTGAAACGCTTAAACACGACTTCGTTGGGGATAGGCTCGCCGTCAAGCATAATATCCGACTGCATCTCGATGATGGTTACATCCTTTGCGCCATGCACTGCCATGTGATCGGCTGTCTCTGCGCCGACGAGGCCGCCGCCGATAACAACAACTTTATCACCGAACTCGAGCTCACCGCGCAGATACTTGTGAGCAATCTTGCTATTATCGCGCAGGCCGGGAACGGGAGGCATTGCGGGGTTGGAGCCGTTTGCAACGATAACCGCATCCGGCTCAAGACTGTCAACGAGCTCACGGCCTGCCTCGGTGTTCATGCGAACATCCACGCCGAGCTTTTTGAGTGTGTGCTTCTGCCACACGATGAAAGAACTAAAATCGCCCTTGCCGACGGGAACGGAGGCAACGATGAACTGACCGCCGAGAACACCGGTCTTCTCAAGCAGGGTGACCTTGTGACCGCGCTGAGCCGCAACTATCGCAGCCTCGCAGCCTGCTACGCCGCCGCCGATGACCACAACATTCTTAGGCTGTGCAACGGGACTGAGGTCATACTCTGTCTCCATGCCGGTCAGGGGGTTTACCATGCATCTTACGAAGTTGCCTCGGTTGTTCTCGCCTATGCAGCCCTGCAGGCAGCCGACGCAGCGGAGAATGTCATCGTACTTTCCGGCTGCAGCCTTGCGAGGCATATCGGGGTCAGCAAGCGATGCACGGCCCATGCAGCAGGCGTCCGCCTTGCCGGATGCAATGATGGATTCGGCAACGAAGGGGTCGTTTATCTTGCCGACACCGAGGACTGGGACGCTGACTGCTTTCTTTATCTCATATGCATTGTCGATGAATGCCGCGCGAGCGGTGCAGGAAGGCGGAAGCACGGCGTACAGGCTGCCGTATGCGCCCTGGGAGACGTTAATGCTGTCGATACCTGCTTCTTCGGCGATGCGTGCAATGACCTTCGCCTCTTCGATGGCAAGGCCGCCGGGCAGATATTCGTTTGCGGTCAGGCGAAGCTGAATGGGAAATGCTCTGCCGCACTTTTCTCTTATATCATCGATAATCTCAATCATGAAACGGCAGCGGTTCTGAATGGTGCCGCCGTATTCATCGCAGCGGTGGTTTGAGAAGGTGGAGAAGAACTGCTCGATGAGGTAACCGTGTGCACCGTGGATCTCAACGCCGTCGAATCCTGCAAGCTGAGCGCGGCGTGCGCAGTCACCGAATGCCTTGACGAGGTCCTTTATTTCCTCAACTGTGAGCTCACGGGGAGTTTCGCCCATGGTGGGGTCTTTTATTGCCGAAGGAGCGACGCAGCGAACGCCTGTGACGGTGCTGGTGGTCTCACGCCCTGCATGGTAGATCTGAGCGAACATCTTTGCGCCCTGTGCATGAACCTTATCCGTAAGGACCTTGAAGCTTGCTATCTGCTCGTCCTTCCAGAGACCGGCGAGGTTATTAGATGCTGCGGCTTCGGGAACAATGCATATATCCTCGGTTATTATAAGTCCGAAGCCTCCGCGTGCCTTTCTTTCATGGTAGGCAATGAACTTTTCGGACGCGTAGCCGCCATCTCGGCAGTAGCTTGAGTCCATTGCGGAGACGACAAGTCTGTTCTTAATAGTAGTCTGATTAATGGTGAACGGTTCAAATATCTTCTTGAGTGCCATAGCATTTTCCTCCATAATATTTTTTAAGAGATAGAGCGCGCTGCAAGACGAGCTGGCTGCGCCAAGTTGCTGACAGGCGCGGCAGGCGGAGAGTCGAGCAAAATTAGAACGCGCTCTATTATGGTTTTAAAATAATACAGATTTCATTGCGCGTCAACAGCTTTTTTCGCAATAGTTAAAAGTTTGTCTAAAATAAACAAAAAATTAGAACGCATTCTGTAAAGATTATAGAAAAGCTTCGTACCCACTTGACAAGCATTTAACCATGTGCTAAGCTTCAGATGCTGACAGGCGGAGGGTTTAGACACGAAATGTGAAAATGCTCAAAAAACGTCAAATTTTAATGGAGGTTCCAATTATGGCTCAGGCAAAACTGAAAAAAGCGCCCGGCTATCGATGGTGGGTGCTTGTAATGAACTGTATTGCTTACGGCTCGTTCTTTATGACAATACAGACCACCAACGCCTTCGGCAACGCGATCTCGGCTCAGTGGGGTCTGAACGCAACAAAGCTTTCCCTGCTGTACACCGGAATTATGATAACCTTCGCATTCACCGCCGGTCTTGGCGGCAAGCTCGACAGCAAAATCGGAATGCGCAAGACGGTAACGCTCGCACTGCTCATTAATATGGTCGCGGCGCTGCTGTATATCCCCCTCGGCAAATTCTACTGGGCAGTATTCGTTCTACGTATCTGCCAGGGCTTCTGCGGCGGCTTCATAGCGGCGGCAGGCGTTGCCGGAACTACCCTGTGGTTCCCCGTTAAGCAGCGCGGCCTCGCATCCGGCATCACAATGGGCGTCGTCGGTCTCGGCTTTTCCATTGCAACGGCCGTTGCACCGGCAATGCTCGACGCAATGAACTGGCAAATGGCCATCGCACTTCTTGTCGGCGGCAGCAGCGCAGTCATTGCAATAGTATATTTCATGACCGTTCGTTCCGTTAAGGATAAGTACGGCGTGAGTGCCATCGACGATATGCTTGAGCAGACCGAAACGGTCGCAGCTGCAGCAGATGAAGTGGAAGAGACTCTTCCCAAGACCATGAAGGAAGCGCGCAAGAGCAAGAAATACTATGCCGCCTGCATCTTCGGCTTCGGCAACGCATGGCTGACCTACGGTTTCTCGGCATTCCTTGCAACATTCCTTATTAATGACCGCGGCATTCCTTCGGATTCCGTTACTGCAATTCTGTCCATTACATTTATAATTACAGTTATCGCCTCTCCCCTTGCCGGGGTAATTTCCGACAAAGTTTTCGGCGGAAAGCGCTATCAGACACTGATGATTGCGACCGCAATAACCGCTATCTCGATGATTCTTGCAACCTTTGTTTCCGCATCGCTCATCCCGGTTGTACTTGTTTTTGCATACGCATCAGTCTCAATGGCATGCGGTCCGTTCTGGGCTCTGCCCAGCCAGCTTTTCAGCCCCGAGATTACAGCTGAAGCCTGCGGCGAGCTGACGCTCGTTGCAAACATCGGCGGCATCATCGTCGGACCGATTCTTTCGATGATAATCGACGCGACCGGCTCCGGTCTCATTCCGCTGATTACCGTTGTTATCTTTGCCATCGTAAGTATATTCTGCGCACGGATTATTCACAAATAATCATATACAACATACAACAAATTAATTGCACCTAAGAAACATAAAAAACAAAAATATAAAAATCTAATCAGGAGGACAATATCATGGAAAAGAAAGTCGTTGTTATTACCGGAGCTGGCAAGGGCATCGGTCTTGCAGGTGCCAAGAAGTTCGCAAAAGAGGGCTGGAGCGTTGCAATGCTCGGCCGCACAGAGGCTGACGTTATGCGCGAGGCCGAGGCTATCAGAGCCGCAGGCGGCGATGCGACCGGCTTCAGATGCGATGTTTCCAAGTATGAAGACTGCGCAGCGGCAGTCGCAGCAGTTATCGATCGCTACGGCAAGATTGACTGCCTGTACAACAACGCAGGCATCCTCGGCGACCGTCTCGGCATCCTCGAGTTCGATCCCGAAGGCTTCAAGGAAGCATATAATGTCAACGTATTCGGCACGATGTACATGATCCAGCTCGTAGCACGCACCATGGTCGAGCGCAAAATAGAGGGTGTTATCATCAACACCTCCTCCCTCAATGGCGAGACCATCACCTGGGATCCCGTCGGCTACATCACCTCCAAGTGGGCAATTCAGGGTATCACCCGTACCTGCGCATTCCAACTTGCTGACTATAAGATTCGCGTAAACGCAGTCGCTCCCGGCGCCACCATCACCCCGATGGCACACGCATCCTGGGAAGATCCCACCGTTTACAAGGTCGTTGCAAGCATGCACCTGCGCAACATGTGGATAAAGCCCGAGCAGGTTGCCGATGCGGCTTACTTCCTGGCAAGCGACGCTTCCTACGCTATCAACGGTCAGATTCTGCACGTTGACGACGGCTACTGTGTAGGCAAGTCTGCCGACTTCACCAGCATCGGCGCTCAGCACTGATAAAAAATCGAAATATACAACATAACATAAAGATAAAGAGGAGAAAAGGCTATGAAAATGACAAAGGCTGAATGGAAAGCTCTCAGCGACCGCTACGAGCTTGCCCTGCGCCCGACACAGCACGCGGTAGCAATGAAGTTCTGCAAAACCAAGGAGGATGCTGAGGCTATCCCCAATATTCAGTTCTTCCGGGGCGTCGGTACCGGCTGCAAAGCCATCGGCATGAGCGCAAACTTCCATATAACCGTCGGTATCACCGCCGATAAGTTCATGAGTACCTACTGCGCGATAAACTGCGGTCTGCTCAAGCAGGATCAGGACTGGTGGGACGGCGTGCTTCTTTCAAATCCCCCCTTCAAATGGCATCCGAGCACCGAGGCCGCAAAGAAGCACATGCAGGCTCTGGCACCGTCCATCCCCGAAGAGCCCTACTATGCAATGGCCTGCTCCACCCTCGACAGCAACGATATAGAACAGCCCGACGTTATCGCGCTCCAGCTTCCCACACAGGCGGCATTTCACCTGCTTGCCGGCTACGTCGCAAACGACTATGAGCAGCTTCATTTCAACTACAGCGGCGAGTCCAACTGCGCCGACACCTGGATGAAGACCCTCAAGGACGGCAAGCCCGGCCTGTCCCTCGGCTGCCGCGGCGACCGCGCCACCGGCGGACTTCAGAACGGTGATGTTCGTATAACCATGACCCCGGAGGATCTTGTCAGAGCGCTCGACGGCATCGACGCGCTTGAAAAGGGCGGCATTGACTATCCGTACTATGCGTGCAACATGCTCAAGGACGAGTTCTGATAAAAAGGAGCCACTATACGGCACAAGAATGTGCGGCAGCTTTGAAGCCTATCAGGCAGAGGTCGGTCCTCTGCATCCGATGGGCAACGGTAACAAGCAGAAGCTCGGTGAGCCGATTGATGTCGCAATGGCGGCAGTTTACCTCGCCTCCGACGAGGCAAAATGGGTCACCGGCGCACAGATATCCGTCGACGGCGGCTGGTCTGTCACCTGAAAAACAACTCAACGCACAAGCAGGCAGTCATAAGGCTGTCTGCTTTTTTCAAATGCGTTCTAAATTAATACTAAATTAACTTCGTGTTATTTGACAAAAACTGAAAACCGTGGTATTCTAACTTAGATAATGACTATTTATAGAAATGGAATGTGTAAAATGGCGACTGCAAAGAAAAAAGCTCCTGCCGAGCCCAAAATCCCGCGGCAGATAAAAAGCAAAATGGTGAAAGAAAAAATCTGCAAGGCGGCAACCGATTTGATTAAATCACACGGTTATGAGTATGTCACGGTCAGCAATGTCTGTAACGCCGCCGGGGTTTCCGTCGGCAGCTTCTATCATCACTTTACGAATAAGGACGACCTGCTCGGCTACTACCTAACCGCTGCGTTTGAGAACTATTCCGCAGAGTTTGAGAACATAAATGGCGACGATGTTGTCTCGAATGTTGTGCGCTGCTTCGGTCTTTATCTTGACTTTCTGCTCGAGCAGGGAATGGAATTTACGCAGAATTATTACACGACGAAGAACCGCAACCTCAGCGCAAACTCCGCCCAGGGCAACTCAAAGCCCGTGAACATGCCCATCCTCGAGAAAGCCGAGGAGTTCATAGTCAAGGCACAGGAAAACGGCTTTGTGCGCGGCAATGTTAACGCAAAGGTTTTGGCCGACGATCTGTGCATCGTCGAAAAGGGCACGATATTCGACTGGTGCATCTGTTCCGGCAACTACGATCTTCGCGAATGTGCCGACCGCATTCTGCGTGCACACCTGCGGGCATATGTCACCAATGCGTATCTCGAGAAATTTGCGGATAGCTATAAGGCATAATAAGCGATGCACAGTTTCATGATTTTATCTTGCGCATATTCGTACAGATAGCTTATAATATGTTTGCGGAGACCGGGGAGGTTCCCCTCCCCTTTGCCTCTCAGCCCTTGAGTATAGTGTGGATAGCTAAGACAATGTTCGTAACGCTGGCGAGTATTTCGACCACGGTCTTCGATGTTTCCGGCTGGCTCTTGGGCTTTTTTCATGGTTGCTTTTGGATTCGATTGTTGTTGCAGCAGTCAATGTATTCATAGCCGTACTCCATATAGCAATACCCCCAATACCGTGTGTCCGGTATTGGGGGTATATATCATTCCTTTGTGTCAGGGGTTTTAGTTATGCGACATTCATAATCTGCCTGATTAATCAGAAATCGGCATTTCCCGTGGTGCGCGGATGAAGCTCAACATCGCGGATATTCGACACACCCGTCAGATACATTACAAGGCGCTCAAAGCCCATGCCATAGCCGGCATGACGGCAGGAGCCGTAGCGGCGAAGGTCTACATACCACCAGTAGTCATCGGGGTTGAGCCCAAGCTCTGCCATGCGTCCGAGCAGGACATCCAGACGCTCTTCACGCTGGGAGCCGCCGATAATCTCGCCCACTCCGGGGACAAGGCAGTCAGCCGCGGCAACGGTCTTTCCGTCGTCATTCATGCGCATGTAGAAGGCCTTGATATCCTTGGGATAATCGGTTACGAAGATAGGCTTCTTATAGATCTTTTCGGTCAGATAACGCTCGTGCTCTGTCTGCAGATCGATGCCCCACTCAACGGGGAAGTCAAACTTCTGGCCGCTTTTCTTGAGAATATCGACAGCCTCGGTGTAACTGACGCGGCCGAACTCGTTGGAAACGACGTTTTCAAGGCGCTCAAGCAGTCCCTTATCGACAAAGGAATTGAAAAACTGCATTTCCTGCGGGCAGCGCTCAAGCACTGTGTTTATTACATACTTAACCATTGCCTCGGCATTGTCCATATAGTCGTTGAGATCGGCAAATGCCATCTCGGGCTCGATCATCCAGAACTCTGCGGCATGGCGCTGGGTATACGACACCTCGGCACGGAAGGTCGGACCGAAGGTGTAGACATCACCGAAGGCGAGTGCGAAGTTTTCGGCATTGAGCTGGCCGGAAACGGTAAGGCTTGTAACCTTGCCGAAGAAATCCTTGCTGTCGTCAACCTTGCCGTCCTCACGCAGAGGCAGGTTGTTCAGGTCAAGCGTCGTAACGCGGAACATTTCGCCTGCGCCCTCGCAGTCGGAACCGGTGATAATCGGGGTGTGGACATACACAAAGCCGTTGTTGCGGAAAAACTCGTGAACCGCCTGAGCCGCGACGCTGCGCACGCGGAACGTTGCGGAGAAGAGATTCGTGCGCGGACGCAGATGCTGAATCGTGCGCAGAAATTCCACGCTGTGGCGCTTCTTCTGAAGCGGATAGTCGGGGCTTGACACGCCCTCGATGACGACCTCGTCAGCCTTGAGCTCAAACGGTTGCTTTGCCTCCGGCGTAAGCGCAAGCTCACCGTGGACAATAAATGCCGCGCCGACATTCTGATGGGCAAGCTCATCGTAATTTGCAAGCTTGTCACGCTCAAGCACGACCTGCAGGCTCTTGAAGCATGAGCCGTCGTTGAGCTCTATAAATCCGAAGTTTTTCATGTCGCGGATGGTTCGCGCCCAGCCGCAGACCGTAATTTTCTTGCCGCCGAATAGCTCTGCATCGGCAAATATCTGAGCAATCTTGGTGCGTTTCATAAAATGCACTCCAATCTATTTTAATCTATTGACAAGCGTTTATTATATACTATTTTTTTCTTCCTTGCAACAAATTTAAATTTGTGTTATATTATTATTGTATAGATAGGATGTGTGATTCAGGTGCCGCCGGGTGCGGTGCAATTTTTTTCGGAGGTAAAAAATGCTGTCGGTTGGTCAAACGGTCGTTTATGGAACTCAGGGTGTGTGTACGGTTAAGGAAATAAGTATGCTCAAGCTCGGCAAGGCAAAGGGCGAATATTATATTCTCAGCCCCATTGATAATCCGGGCAGCACAGTATATGTTCCGACAGCGAATGAAAAGCTCGCCGGGAAGCTGCACGCCGTACTGACCGGAAGCGAGGCCGACGCCCTTATTGACGAGGCCCTGAGCGAGCCGATTGACTGGATACCGAGCGATAACGAGCGCAAGGTTTTCTGCGACGATGTTGTTAAGGGCGGCAACCGCAAGCAGCTGATGCAGCTTGTCGGCATGCTTTATCGCCGCCGCGAGGAGCTCAAGGATCAGAAAAAACACTTTCACAATGTCGATGCGCAGTATCTCAAGACGGCCGAGCGCATGCTGCACGGTGAGCTAGCCTATGCCCTCGGAATAGCTGTCGACGATGTCGTGGACTATATCCGCAGCCGTATGGCAGAGGAGCGTTAGCTCTCCAGTGCGAGCTCCACAGCTCGCTTTGCATGGATGACGGTCGTATCAAAAACGGGGAGAGGCACATCCTCGGGGCGAATGAGAAGCCCGAGCTCCGTGCAGCCGAGAAGCACACCCTCTGCGCCGTTTGCCTTCATTCTCTCGATAAGGCCGCAGAGCTTCTGTCGGGACCCGTCTCTGATCTCGCCCACGCACAGCTCTCGAAAAATTATATCGTCTACAAGCTCAACGCCCTCATTGTCGGGAACGAGAACCTCTATCCCGCGGCCGTGAAGCCGCTGCGTATAAAAATCTTCCGTCAGCGTATACCTTGTCCCGAGAAGACCTGCCTTGCGGATCCCGTTGCTTTTAAGCTCCTGCGCCGCAGTGTCCGCGATGTGGACAAGAGGGATATTAACCGCCGATTCGATTTGTGCCGCTACCTTGTGCAGAGTGTTCGTGCCCAGCAGGATAAAGTCTGCGCCCGCAGCCTCAAGGCTTTTGGCGGCACTGCTTAGAATATCCCCACACCTTTCCCATTGGCCGGCAGACTGATATCTTTCGACCTCGGCAAATTCAACGCTGTAAATCACCATCTTCGCGGAGTGCAGGCCGCCAAGTCTGCTGCGCACATCTTCGTTTATGAGCTGATAATAGTAAGCGGTGCTCTCCCAGCTCATTCCGCCTATCAAGCCGATGGTTTTCATAGCCGTTCTCCCCTTCTTCCGGCCGATCTGGACCGGGATTTTTTATTTTAGTATAGACGAAGACAATGAGCAGCACAAGGCTTTTTTACATAGCAATCCATGATATACCACCCGACGCAATACTTGACGAAAATCGCGGAATGCTGTATTATTATAAAAATAATATGGTAATTAAGGAGGAGCAACTATGGGTATGATTCCCCAGGTAATCTGCCGCCGCTGCGGTGAAAAATATTCCGCCGCTCGCCGCCGCTGCCCGAAATGCGGCACTCGCAGGGTTCAGAACAGCCGCCGCGCTCCCGGCACAACGCCCGATGCCGTCAAGGGCACGGCAGCAAACAGAAGAGCGGGCGAAAATCGTAAATGGCAGCTTATATTCGGCGCAATTCTCATCGTTGCCATTATAGCCGCGCTTATAGTCATGATAACCGTAAGTCTGGAGAATGCGGATAACCCCAATGCTCCGGTTCTTCCAACGGCACCTGCCGAAGTAACCGCAGTGCCGACGCCAACGCCGACTCCCACACCGACCCCGACCCCGACGCCGGAGATAACATCGGTTTCGATGAGCAGCCCATACGCAAGCCCCTGCACGGAGTTTGCCTTCCAGGTCGGCCAGACGATTACGCTCACGGGATCTCACTTCCCGATGACGGTTTCCGCCGAGTATCAGTGGTCATCGTCTGATTCGAGCATCGCAAGCGTCACCGCCAACGAAAACGGCTCCTGCACAGTAACGGCAGTCAGCGCCGGCACGGTCAAGATCACGCTTGAGTGCTATGGAAAGACGGCTGAATGCACGGTTTATGTTAGAAACTGAAAAAAACTGTTGACAAATTCATCGGCATCGGGTAGAATACTCGTTGCCGATGAAAAAATGGACGATTGGCGCAGCTGGTAGCGCATCCGCTTGACGTGCGGGAGGTCACAAGTTCGAGTCTTGTATCGTCCACCAATAAATAGGAAGTCCTGTAGTCCTTGAGATTACAGGATTTTTCTTATTTATCAATGGTTTTAGCTATTTTCACTGTGGTTGAAATTCAACCATCATGGTTGAAAAATAACCACTGTGGTTGATATT
>CAVAPG010000002.1:11049-35340 GCA_963590435.1 bacterium | reverse complement strand
CCATACCCACAGTCGTGAGCCTTGCTCTCTGTTTTTCCGAGCATTCGGAAAGGCTGCGGGAATCAAATATAATCTCTCCGCAGCTGACTGTAGGCTTGTCAAACGTTCCGATAATCGATTTGAGCAATGTGCTCTTTCCGCAGCCTGACTGACCGACAAAGCATAGTATTTCGCCTTTTGTAAGCGAAAAGGATATGTCCGATATGACATTTCCCTCGCCGTACCCTGCAGAAACTCTCTCAAGAGACAGAATAATCTTATCGTTATCGCTCATTTCGCTGCCTCCGTATCTGAAATATCACGCAGGCAATCACCGAGGCAGTTAAAAACCATTACCGTTATAATGGTCGCTCCGGCCGGAGCAAGTGTTGCCCATGGAGCAATTTGCATATAGGCGCGTGATTGGTTTATCATACTGCCCCATTCGGCATTGGGTTCCGACACACCGATACCGAGGAATGACAGCCCGGCAATACCGATCATCATTACACCAAGCTGAGTTGCGGCGTTTACAATGATTGAACCGAGCATGCACGGCAGGAGATACTTAAACATAATCTTAATGTCGGAACAACCCGAAAGTCGTGCGGCACTTATAAACGGTTCGTTTTTCACTGCAATGACCTGAGCCCTCGCAAGCCGTGCATACAATGTCCATCCGGACAGTCCCATGGCAAGCATTGCGTTTATCATTCCTCCTCCGAGTATACCGGCAACAGCTACTGCGAGTATCATTTGCGGAAACGCCAACATTATGTCAACCATACGCATGATAATGCTGTCAATCGCTCCGCCGTACCAACCGGCAATTATGCCGAGAAATGTGCCTAAAGCCCCAGTCACGCCAACGAGAATAACTGCCGAAAAAATTGATGTCCTCGTGCCCATGATAACTCGCGAAAAAACGCATCTTCCGTATCTGTCCGTACCGAAAATGTGCTCTGCATCGGGGGCGGCATTCATATGTGCGGCATCTGTTGCATTCGGGTCATTTGGGACAATAAAGGGTGCTAATATCGCAATGAGTAGCAAAGCGGCGGCTAAGAGCATAAAAAAGCAGGTTTTATGCCTCAGTCTTGCATTGCGTGAAATGCTGAGATTCATACTCATACCACCTCACATTTCTCTGACCCTGGGGTCAAGACGGTGATAGCAGATATCAACAGCAAGATTTATCAGAACATATATACCGCTGGTGAATATCACGAAGCCCTGAATAACCGGATAATCTCGCGCCGTAATGGATTCCATTACGAGTTTGCCGAGTCCCGGCCAGCGGAACATAGTTTCGACAACCACGCTTCCGCCGAGCAATGTGCCGACAGACAGCGCAATAACTGTCAGAATTGGAATCATCGCGTTTCGAAGAACATTACAAAATAATATTTTTGCCTCTTTTACTCCCCTCGCTCTCGCTCCGAGGACATATTCGTGTCCGAGCTGATCGAGAATTTCAGCGCGGAACTGCCGGACGAACCGCGCACACATCGGTATGGACAGCGCAAGGCACGGCATGATAAGTCCTTTTACGCTATTGCCGGCAATGACAGGCAGCAGCTGCGTTTTAACGCAGAGAAAATACATAAGCAGCACTGAAATAAGAAAGCTTGGCATTGAGTTGCCGACAAAACTCAGCAGCTTTACTACTTCATCAAGTATACCGTCTTTTTTTACCGCCGTTACAAGTGCAAGCGGAAGCGATATTATAAGCGACAGTGCAAGGCTGGCAGAGCTTAAAACAAGCGTATATTTAAGGGCATGGATAAGCTTTGAGGCAACAGGCAGCCCGTCTTTATATGATGTGCCGAGATCACCGCGCAGAGCATCGCCGAGCCAATTTGCATATCTTACGAGAAACGGCTCGTTGAGTCCCATTTCTTCACGAGCATTCTCCAATGTTTCTTCAGAAACACTTATACCCTGCGCATTAAGCTTTTTAAGCGCAGGGTCACCGGGGGCTATATACATAAGAAGATAGGTCAGAAAACTCAATCCTATTATTATAATCGCAAGATGAATCAGGCGTTTTAAAACTTGCTTTTTTATATCTTTCACCTCTGCCCGTTCGGCAGGAGCCCCGGATACACAGGACTCCTGCCGTCAAGGTACTAATTCAATTTATGTCTGTTTCGGAATCAATCCGATAGAAGTCGAATGGAGATGTCTCATGAATTCCGCTGACATTTTTAGCAGAAACGGTAATGTTATTAAACAACCCTACGCAGCCGATGGCATTGTCATCAATAGCTATCTGAACAATCTTATTTGCCGTCTCGGCTCTCTTGGAAGGGACGGTTTCGACTTGAAGATTGTCTATAAGTGAGCTTACTTCGGCATTTTCAAATCCTGCCGATGCCCAATACCCGCCGGGGCGCAGAACGGTGTCTATAAAATAATACGGATCTCCGTTTTTGTCCGCTATCATGCAGTACAGAGCAATGTCATAGTCTCCTGAGAGGACATATGTTGCATCGGCATCTTCCTGCGCCGTAAGGGTTGAACCTATTCCGACGGACTTCAGCTGTTCCTGCATGAGCAGTGCCAGGGAATCGAGTGAACGGGCATTATAATAGCATATGTTGAGCTTCAGATCCTCCCCGTTCTTTTCGTAGATACCGTCCGAACCGAGCGTATATCCCTCGGCTTCGATTGCAGCCTTTGCCGCGGCAGTGTCAACTGCCGGTTTGACCGCTTTGCCGTATGCTGTCGATGTTCCGAAAGGACCTGTTGCGGCTGTCACTGTGCCGTTCAGGTATGCGGCAATGGCGTCACAGTCAATCGTCAAATTAATTGCCGCTCTCAGCTCATCGCTCAGCTTATTCTGATTGAGCATGTAAAACTGCAGACGCGTTGCAGGGATGTCTGTAACCGTATATTTGTCCGGTGAGGCATCATATATTTCCTTTGCCGCGGCCGTGACCGACGTATAACAGTCAATTTCGCCGTTTTGCATCGCCATAAGCTTGGATTCGTCATCCTGCATATAGTAAAAAATTGCTCCGTCGAGCTTGACTTCCCCACCCCAATAATTATCATTACGGGCGACCTCAACTGTTCCCTCAGGCTCAAATGATTTTATCACAAACGGTCCCGTGGCAACGGGAGCATTGTCAAAGTCATCGGTTGCCTCAAGGTCAAGAATCGCCATCTCCGGTGATGCAAGATCATTTACGAGCGTCGGATAGATATCCGATGTTTTTATCGTGAATACCGAATCATCAATGGCTGTATATTCGTAATCGGCAAACTGCGAAAATCTGATATTAACATCACCGACACGTTTAAGATTTTCAATAACATCCTCGGATGTTACACTTTTACCGTTAGAGAAGCAGATTCCGTCCCTGAGCGTCACTGTCCATTTCAGTCCGTCGTCTGAAACCTCTGCACTTTCGGCTAAGCAAGGCTGCACGGAGCTGTCATCCCCCATTTTGAAGAGAGCCTCTGTTATACCGTATATAGATGTGTACCAGCCGTAGTATTCCTTATGTGCATCCAGGCTCGGATAGGCGAAGCTTTCGGCAATACGCAGTATTTTTTCTCCGTCTGCTTTGTTATCCTCATTGCTTCCGCATGCAGTCAGACTCAGGGTCATAATAAGCACAAGCATAAATGCAGCAAGTCGTTTTTTCATCATTTTTCTCTCCTCCCAAATCACTTCACGGCCCTTATCAGGAAGCATGGAGTTGATGCATAATTCAGCATTTCCTCTTTGCTCCAGAGTCTGCGGCTGACCGATGTGTCGGCACTTACATTTTTATATCCGAGGCTGAGAAGTGTCATTGCATCCCATTGCGGACGCGCAAGTCTTCCCATAGGCAATGTACGGGAAATGCTCTCCATAAGCCAGCCCTCGTCATAGCTTTCATAGTCCTCAAAGCCTGCCTGCACGGTGTTTGCGCGATCTGCCTGTTTTTCACTTTTTTTGTTCTCATCGAAAAGGTACGCATACCAGTTTGAATCGATGTTCAGCATGACTCCGCCGTCGTGCAGAACACGCCGCCACTCACCATATGCTTTCACGGGATCGGGCAAATTCCATGTCAAATTGCGCGTCACGATAACATCAAATTCGCCGTCATCAAAATCAAGCTGCTGTGCATCCATTTTAAGAAAATGTATTGTATCGGCAAGTTGACCTGCATTGTTTTTTGCCTGCTCAAGCATTCCGTCTGAAACATCAACTGCGGTTACATCGTAGCCGCGTTCGGCAAGGATTATTGCATAAAATCCCGGACCTGTGCCTATATCCAGCACCTTCAGCGTCCGCCCCTCCGATTTCGGAAAGTTTTTTATCAGCTCATCTGCCCATTTACTGTCCCATCCGTCGGCAAGATTTTTCTTGACTACATCGGTATATGAGCTTGCACGCCGCGTCCAATACTGTTCTATTGTGTTAGTCAGTGTGTTCATGCTATGGTCTCCCCTCACGATATGTTTGAAGTTTAACATGCGCAAGAGGCCTTCGCAAGCGGGGTGGGGGGATACAATTTTAGTGCTTTATCGTTTTTTGATTTTAATCGACTGCCGTTTTGCTTTACACTCAAGTCGTTTTATCTTATAATTTGAAATTGAGGTAAAATGATGTGGACGAAAACAGAAAAACAATCAGAAATAAATTCACAAAGCTCCTGCTTAAAAACAGAAAAATTTCGGATGGCTTTGCGCACTCGTGGGACACGCACAGGCGCATGTTCGCAGATATTATGGAGCCGGCATTTGCAGATGACATTGCATCGAGATTTGAACTTGCAGCCGCTCTTAATCTTATAAGCAGCGGCAGATTCACAGCGGCGGCGCGAAAGCTTGAACGCTTGTTGAACATATGCACAAACGGCAATGATTTTGCGGCAGTTCATTTTTTCATGGGAGTATGCTGTGAAAAATCGGGATTCCCGGATATCGCGGCCATATACTATGCAGAGTCGGCAAAATATGAACCGGATTTTTATATGGTTTATCTCATGCTGGCAAAATGCCTTCATTCACAGCGGCATTATGATGCTGCAGCGGGACTGTATCTTAAAACAATCGATGCCGTTCTATCAAAGCCAAAAAAAGACGAAATACCCGCAGTAAGGGAAGCGCCACTTTTAGGCTCACTGCATGGTAATCTTGCGAGTTGCTTTATCATGATGCGCCGGTATGATGATGCCGAATTTGAGCTTTATGAGACGGAGCGTTATGACTATGCACCGCCGCAGCTTCTTGTTACATGGGCAACGCTCTACGCCGCAACAGGGCGTAAAGTTCAGGCAAAAGGCAAAATGGCAGAGCTCAAGGCAGCCGCGCCTGAGCTTGAAGTCAGCTCCGCCCTCGCCATAAGGGAAATTATCGAGCAGAAAAACTCACACTTTGCTCCACGCGCCATTGACAATGAAAAGTTAAAGCGCTTTTGGGACTGGTTTTGCGAAAATGCCGAAACACTTAAGTCACTGGCATTCGGAAAGCCTTCACATATGCTGATGAATGAAGTTTATGAGCAGGTAAGCGACATGTTTGATGCAATAGTGGAAAAACCGGGATTTGAGTTCGGCCGCGATGGCAAAAAAGCATCGTTGAGCTTCTTTGACAATTATAATTTGACATTTGAACTTTGGATTGGTAAGCTCATAGACACTGTTCCCCGCTCGCTGCACGCAGACTGGAGCTTTTATCTTACCCATTAAGGAGAAATAGAAACATGATAAAATATGTTCTGTTTGATATGGACGATACCCTACTTGATTTCGGCAAAGCCGAAGCAGCAGCTATAAAAAGGACATTTGAGAGCATTGGTATTCCCGCAACACCTGAGATTATTGCGCGCTACAGCGAGATAAACTCCGCTCACTGGGCCCGGCTCGAGCGAAAGGAAATTACGCGTGAGCAGGTGCTTATCGGGAGATTCGATACTCTTTTCAGGGAGCTTGGCGTAAAAAATGTTCCGAGCGAGATGGTGCAGGCGTGCTATGAACACTTGCTCAGTATAGGACATTATTTCATAGAAGAAGCACCGGAGCTGCTTGAATCGCTAAACGGAAAATACGACCTGTATGTGGTTTCAAACGGCAACGCATCCGTGCAGGACGGGCGGATAGAAAGTGCCGGAATTGCACATTATTTCAAAGATATATTTATATCTGAGCGTCTAGGAGCCGACAAGCCGTCGAAAGAATTTTTTGATCTCGCATTTTCCCATATCAGTGGTTTTGACCGTGATAAGGCAATAATAGTCGGAGACAGACTCCAGTCCGATATTCTCGGCGGCATAAATGCCGGAATCAAAACTTGCTGGTTTAATCGCAAGCACCTGCCTGCTGACCCCGCCATCCCTGCCGACTATGAAATACAAGCACTGGCCGAGTTGCCGGAACTATTAGAAAAAATCTGAGGCTTAAAACCTCAGATTTTTTCATTATGTATATTGATTTCTCCGATATCTTGAGTTCTTGCACAGCAGCCGATGGTATATTCTCCGAACTTCAGGTTTTCAAAAAAATAACCGTCCACACCGTGAGCAACGGAGAATGAACTTATATCCGAAAGATGCAGGTCGGCTGCCTTTATATAGCTCTCCTTGAGCGTCCACAGTCGGCAGAATTCCTCATCGGGGCTATGTGAATTTGCAACCATCTCAGCCTCTTCACTTGAGAAAAAGCGCTGTGCCAGACGCACTGAATTAACCCTCTCAAGCTCAATATCCACGCCTATATCAGCTTCGGATACGGCACAAACAGCATAGTTTCCACAGTGTGCCAGCGAAAAGAAGACTCTTCCGTCCGAGAAAAAAGGCTTGCCGTTTTCTGTGAGTGCATAGTCTGTACGCCCTGTTGCCATTTTCAGCAGCAACTCAACTCCGAGACTGCGGCGCTGATCTGCAATGTTGGCAAGTCTCGTAATCTTATCTCTGCGTCGAAGCGAAACCAAATCAAGGCTATCGGCTATATCAAGGTCTTTTACATCGGCAATGAATATATTGATCATGCACGCATTGCATCAAGTGTTTTTTGAATCAGCGTATCAAGATCCCAACCGCACATTTCGGCACCGCGAAGAATAACATCACGCGAGCAGCCGGCGGCAAACTTTTTGTCCTTGAATTTTTTCTTAACCGATTTAACCTCCATGTCCGAGATGCCCGTCGGGCGCATAAGGGCGGCGGCCCCAATCAGACCGGTGAGCTCATCGGTCGCAAAAAGCACTTTTTCCATAAAAAGCTCAGGCTCAACATCTATGCAGATTCCGTATCCGTGGCTTATAACCGCGTGAATCATCGCCTCATCAATATCTTTTTCGTGCAGCATCTCTTTGGCTTTGACGCAATGCTGCTCCGGATAAAGCTCAAAGTCTATATCGTGGAGCATACCGACGGCAGCCCAAAAATCAACACGTTCCGGGTCATATTCCTTTGCAATCTCACCCATAACCTTTGAGACCGTTTCGGCATGCTGAATATGGAACGGTTCTTTGTTAAACTCGGCAACAAGCTCCCTTGCCTGCTCAATCGTTGGAATGTAACTCATTGATATTGCCTCCTGAAATTATGATAAGTTATTTTACAGCAAGACATCGCGCAAAGCAATAATAATTTATCGGTTCGATTAGTTCTGCAGAATTAATCTATTTGTCTTCCAACTTTTTTGATTGGCTTTTGTCCCTTCCCATCCTGTTTGGGATTGGCGTTCATTGCAGCATATGCCGGCAGTTTAGGAGACTGATTCAAATTTGCACATTAATTCTGGCACGCAGTCAACATACCTTGTCCATTTTAGCTAAAATTTTAGTGTCTGATTTGTAAGTATTTCCAATACAAAAAAAAACATAATGTATGGTATACTGAACAACAAGCTTTGTTTAAGCAAAAAATAAAAGGAGAGCATTATGAGAAAAAGAAGAATTATTTGCCTTGCGCTGACTGTGCTTATGCTGGTTTGCCTGCTTCCTATCGGTGCATTAGCCGACGGAGCAACATCGGGGAAATGCGGTGATAACATCACATGGACGCTCGATTCAAACGGAATACTTAAGTTAAGCGGCGAGGGTGCGATGTATGATTATGATCTCGACGGCAGCGATGGTCTGCCACAGGCTCCATGGGATCATACTGCTGTGAAAACCGTTGTTATCGGTGAAGGCATTACATCGGTTGGCAGCTGGTCATTTGATTCGTGTCATCAAATGACTAAAGTCGTTTTGCCATCGACTCTTACTAAAATAGGAAAAAGAAGTTTTTCAAACTCCGCCCTCACTTCACTGAATATACCTAACGGTGTTACCGAAATCGGTGTCGGCGCATTTATGTGGACCAGTTTGAGAAGTATTAATATCCCCGGCAGTGTTAAAACAATAGGCGACAGCGCATTTGTCGATTGCAACATTGTGAAAGATGTTGTTGTAGGCGAAGGAGTAGAAACTATTGGAACGAGAGCTTTTGATGCACTATATAATGTTGAGACCATATACCTGCCCAAAACTCTTAAATCCATAGATAGCACTTCTTTTTCAAACTGCAATAACCTGAGCGTAATTTACTTCGGCGGCACCGAGGAAGAATGGTATAATTTGGTTGGCGAGCAGAGCACTGTCTATGATGACATTATGGTTTTCATTGAATGCACCATGTTTGACGATGTATCCGACCCCGCAGCCTACTACTGGTCCCCTGTTATGTGGGCGTATGCATATGGTATTACAGTCGGAATGTCGCCGACTACGTTTGAACCCGGCGGACCATGCACCCGCGGTCAGTTCTTGACATTCCTTTGGCGTTTGCTTGGCGAGGAAGCTCCGCAAGATGGCTATACCGGTAAATTCGTTGATGTTCCCGAAGGCACTTACTACTCCGACGCCGTTGCGTGGGCTGCATCATACGGCATTGTTTACGGCATAGATAAGACTCACTTTAATCCAAACGGAATTATAAATCGTGCCGAGGCAGTAACTATGCTGTGGCGCATTATGGGTGGACCGGACGATGGCATTGAAGGCTGCATTCTCCATGATGTTGAACGCGGTTCGTACTATGAAGCAGCAGTCGGATGGGCAACTGAAGAGCGCATAGTATATGGTATGACTGTGGATACGTTCGAACCCTATACCACGTGCACCCGCGGCATGACAGTAACCTATCTGTACAGATTCGTGAACTATTTGGCCAGCAGTCAGGAAGGATAATAAAAAACGATATTATAGTATAGTGAAAGAGTGTGCGGCAAGCCGCACACTCTTTCAGCTTCTTATTCTATTCGTTTTGTTAATAAGTCCATATTTTCATCAGCAGCACATTCCGCCCCATGGGGTCAGGCATGAACAGCACAGATACGATGTGCAGCAGTCATCGCAGGCACAGCAGCTGTTATTATAGTCCCCACTGTACTGCTGATAAAACTGGCCATTATTCTGCAATCTGTTTAACAGCTGGCGATATGTCGGATTATCAGGCTCAATTTCAACCGCACGCTTTGCGTCCTCGAGGGCGTTTATCTTATTACCCAAATACATATTCGCAACCGCACTTAGATAATACCAGCGCCCGTCACGCTCTGAAAGCGGCACCTGCGAAAGAGCCGTGAGAGCTTCGTTATATCTGCCATTGCGTATGTAATTTGCCGCTGCTCTGCATTCGGCGCGCTCCTGCGCCTGCTCGAAACCTCCGAAACCGCCAAATCCGCCGAAGCCTCCGTAGGAGCCATAGGAACCGTAAGCGCCGTTATTAGACGCGGCCTCGCCGTTTTTTATCTGATCATACGCAGCATTTATTTCGTTCATCTTTGCCGCGGCCGCAGCATCTCCGGGGTTGCGGTCGGGGTGATATTTTTTTGCAAGCTCTCTGTATGCTTTTTTTATTTCCTCATCGCTTGCGTTGCGCGATACGCCGAGGACTTCATAGGGGTCTCGTGCCATTCGGTACTGCTCCTTACTTACTGTCTATTCCGTAGTGCCGGTTAAATTTTATCCACACACCACTGCACAGTATATTTTTTATTATATCCGCATCCTGAACTATCGGCAGACGCTCGAAACTTCGAATGCAATCTGCAAGCAGCAATTCGAGGATATCTCTGAATCTCTCCTGCTCATCGAGTCTGCCGTACAGGTACACAAACGGATTATATTTATACGCTCTTTTGTCGCCTTTAAGATCAATGCAAGCATCCATGACATAAATAAACTGCCCAAGTGCCATGCCGAAGCTACGCAGATCGTTCTGCCAGCGATCCTCCCGCATGGCAAAAAGCTCCGCCATCAGCCTGCCGAATGCCGATGATGCGGCATCTGCGGATATCGCATTGCTTTCCTCAATCTGCTTAAGCTCCGCCATGCATTTTTTTATGACATCACATTGGCGGGGATACGCCTTGCAGATTCTATCATACGATGCTTTCAAAGCCCCGGCCGCGGCAAGCTTTGCGGCGTTGAGCTCGTCATTCCAGTCATCAAGACAGTTAATATACGCAAGGGCAACATTCATATCTGCCGCATAGTCGCTTATCTCCGACTGCAGGAACGCTCGCTTGCCCAATGGATGCGCCGGGCACGGAGCATCACCGCTTAAATTATACGGCTCATAGAGCGAGCTGAGCAGCATAATCAGAAATGTCATGTCGTATGTCAGCGTAAAACGTGCAAGTACTCCGTGACGTTCGTTCAGGCTGCGGCACAGGCCGCAGTAATATGCCTTATACCGTTTGCGCTGCTGCTCATTAAGTCCCTCTACATTTGCGGTTACGAAGCCGAACATATCAGGTCTTTCCGGTAAAAGAATTGCCGCATTTTTTGCAGACTATACTTATCTTGCCCTTGTGGCGCGGGACGCGCAGAGTCGTATGGCATGACGGGCATGTGAAAAATTTGTATTCACGCCGCTGGCTCCAGCGAAGCTTGAACATTTTAATTTTGCCCGTAAGGTTTGCACGAAGGCGCAGATAGCTGTTATTTTCAGCGCTTCGTCTGTAAAGATTTCTCGACAGCATACGCGCATAAACCAAGACAAGCAGAACAAAGGCTATCATCCAGACAAGCCTTGATACCACAGTTCCGTTGAATACAACGGCTATAATCATGAGCACAAGGCTGAAAACAGATAAAAATCTGTTGAGCTGGTCAGCGCCGCATCGTCCTGCCATAAAGCGCGCAAATTTTTCTCTCATGGAAAGGTCACCTTAACACAAACTAATGAAATTACTACAAGGGTTTAATATATCACAGCTTGATACAAAATGTATAAATTATTTGTTAATTCGTCAGCCTTTGACATAACTCCATGTGTATTCAATCACTGTGCTTTGCTGACCATCGGCCTGCGACCGTGTGCATTTTATGATATTGCCCGGCTCATCATATTCATATTCATTTTTTGTGGTGCTTACCGAAGCATTATCTGCTCCGTATACGCTGACTGTCAGTTCATTTCCGTACTCGTCATAGCTGTATTCCGTACGGCTTGTTACATTTCCGTCTGCATCTGTCTCCGTTTTGGAGACAAGCAGTCCGTTTTCATAGCTGAAGCTCTCCGTTGTCTGACTGTCTTCAAGCATATCCTGACGAAGAAGCTCGACAAGATTACCCGACTCATCGTATTCGTACGCAATATCGTTTATCAGATCTTCGCCTTCATAGTATTTTTCGCTTACAAGCCTCTCGCCCTCGTAGGCGTAAACCGTACCGGAAACAGTCTCACCGTTTATGACATTTGTCTCTTTCATTTTCAGTCCGGTTTCGTTGTACTCACACAAAACGCGGTATTCTTCGGAATACTCTTCGGGCCCCTCGGCGACATAGTTTATCATAGTTTCCGTAAGTCCGTCGTCGTTGAGAATATATTCCTTATATCCTACCGGAGCATCATTGACGCCGAGTGTTGTCTCCTTCACGAGGCGGCCGTATCCGTCATATTCATAGCTGACCGTACTGAACTTAAGTCCGTTTGCGTTATACCATACCTCCTGCACAAGTTCACCTTCGGCTTTTTCATAAATTGAAAGATCAACCGTTTCCAGCGGTGCACTTTCGGTTTCCGCAGGCTCGGCGGTATCATCAATCGCGCATGCCGATACAGCGAACAACATAAGCAGTGTAAGTATAAGACAGAGTTTCCTTTTCATAATTCGACTCCCGATGAGATATTTGTATTGCATTATACCACAGCCAAAAAGGCTATAACAACAGAATTATTATATTTTATACTCTCTGAACCTGAGCGCATATATTTTTATAGCAGGAAGTTTGTCGGTCGTTTTTATGCAAAATCTCCCGTCCGGGGTGACGGGAGATTTTCTGTTTTATTGGTCGCCGAAGGATATGCCGATATCACGTGCGACTTGAATGAGAGGATGATCTGTCGGCAGGAATTTTGTCTTGCTGGCCGCCTCTTCAAGAGGGATGGACACAATATGCCCGTTTTGAATAGCCACCATGCGTCCGTACTGCTTACCGGCAATGAGCTCTGCCGCGGCTGTTCCGAACTGAGTTGCCAAAACGCGGTCATACGGGCACGGAGGACCACCGCGCTGATAATGACCGGGTACGGTGACACGCGCCTCCTGACCCAAAGCCGCTTCTATCTCGGCTGCAATCTCGTACGATATTGTCGAGTGCCTCGACTCTTCGCGGCGGCGGCGACTTTCCTCCTCTGTGAGAATCTGATCGTGCACGCTCTTTGCGCCCTCGGCAACGGCAAGGATGGAAAAGCTTCTTCCGTGGCGGCGGCGGTGATCAATTGCCTTGAGAATATTATCTATATCATAGGGTATCTCGGGTATGAGTATTATATCCGCACCTGAACCGATGCCGGCGTGCAGCGTGAGCCAGCCTGCATCGCGTCCCATAAGCTCGACAAGGAACACGCGGCTGTGCGAGGACGCTGTTGAGTGGATATAGTCGATAACATTTGTTGCAATATCAACCGCGCTCTGGAAGCCGAACGTCGTATCCGTACCCCAAATATCGTTATCAATCGTCTTTGGCAGTGTGACAACATTCATACCGGCATCCATAAGAAGCTTCGCGCTTTTCTGCGTTCCGTTGCCTCCCATAATGACAAGGCAGTCGAGGTTGAGTTTATTATACGTATCCTTCATTGCGGGAATAAGGCTGTTGCCCTCATCGTCAACTATATCTTTGCCGGGAATATAACGCTGGCGCGATGTTCCGAGAATGGTCCCTCCCTGAGTGAGGATACCTGCAAAGTCCTTGGGCTCCATATATTTATAATCGCCGTCTATAAGTCCTCTATATCCGTCATACATGCCGAATATCTCAAGATTATCTATTCTATTGTGCAGAGCCTTCCCGATACCGCGCATAGCGGCGTTAAGGCCCTGGCAGTCGCCGCCCGAGGTGATAAGCGCGACACGTGTTATGTTCTTCAAGTTAAAACCCTCTTTTGATTTATATAAATTTCATATTAATATTTTAAAGCAATCACTGAAAAAGTCAATCGTGAATAATACTGAAATCAAAACCAAAGACAGCGCCATAGATCTGCATATTTGTTTATTTTGCCGCTTACAGAGCGGCTCGTTTTATCCTTGACTAAATACAACATGTATATTAAAATTAGTAACATCTGATATTGGGAGGAATTACATATGGATGCTTTAAAAAATGCATATTATCGCTCGTTCCAGGCAGTCTTTAACATAGGCGCACGTGCGCTGCCCTGGCGCAAGCCCATCACAGTTGAAGGTGAAGGCGCGCTGAGCAAGGCTCCCGAACTTTTCAAAAAGCACAACGTCAAAAAGGTTATGATAGTAACAGGCCGCACTGTCGGCAAGACCATTGCTCCTATCGCAAAGGCGGCGCTCGATAAAGCCGGGATAGCATATGAGCACTATTCAGAGGTCTCGGCCAATCCTACTGTCACCGTCGTAAACGAAATTCAGAAAAAATACCTTGAGAGCGGCTGTGAGGGATTTCTTGCAATCGGCGGAGGCTCACCGATGGATGCCGCAAAGGGTGCGGCGGCGCGAGTTGTGCGGCCAAACATGTCGGTCAACAAAATGGCAGGTCTTCTGCGCGTTCATCACAAAATTCCGACTTTTGTCGCTGTTCCGACTACTGCCGGCACCGGTTCTGAAACCACGATAGCCGCCGTCATAACCGATCCTGAGACGCATCACAAATACGCAATCATGGATCTGTGCATTGTTCCGAAGTACGCAATACTTGACCCGGAGCTTACGCGCGATCTGCCGCAGAAGACAACCTCTACAACCGGCATGGATGCTCTGACGCACGCTGTCGAAGCCTATGTCTGCTGGACTTACAACACGGAGGAGTCAATCCGTCTTGCGGAAGAAGCAACGATTGCAATTTTCAAATATCTTGAGCGTGCCTATAACGACGGCAACGATATGGAAGCGCGCCAGCAGATGCTCACGGCTTCATTCAAGGCCGGCTTTGCTTTCACTCGTGCAGGTGTCGGCAATGTTCACGCAATAGCGCACACCCTCGGCGGTCTGTATAATACTCCGCACGGTCTTGCAAACGCGGTTATTCTTCCCATAGTTCTTGAGGATTACGGCGAGGCGGTTTACACAAAGCTTGCTCACCTTGCAGAGCTCACCGGTGTCAAGGACAGTGGCACCGATGAAGAAAAAGCCAAGGCATTTATCGCAGAGATACGCGCAATGAACAAGCGCATGAATATCCCCACGGGTTTTGACTTCATCAAGGAAGAGGACATTCACCAGATGTGCCAGTGGGCAATGGCCGAAGCTAACCCAATCTACCCGGTTCCGGTCATATACAACGAAGCTCGCTTTACAAAGGTCATCCACCGCATCATTGACGAGGCCTGATAACGAGGTTAAACATGAATTTTCTCTACGCGCTTGAAGGCATACGCACGCCGATTCTCGATAAAATCATGTCGCTTATAACATATCTCGGCGGCGAAGCGGTTTTTATTGCGGCGGCAATTATAATATTCTGGTGTCTGAGCAAAAACTGCGGATATTATATGATGACCGTAGGCTTTGCCGGCATTATAATAAACCAGTTTCTCAAGCTCTGGTTTCGCATTCCGCGGCCGTGGGTGAAGGATCCGAACTTCACCATCGTTGAAAGCGCACGTGCGGATGCATCCGGATACTCGTTTCCGAGCGGCCACACGCAGAATGCATTTGCAACACTCGGCGCACCGGCAAGGTTTTATAAAAACAGCGCTGTGCGGATTGTCCTCGTCATTCTGATCGCGCTGACGGCATTTTCGCGCATGTACCTTGGGGTTCACACTCCGCTTGACGTAGGTGTGTCGCTTATTGTCGGAACCATACTGGTTTTTGTCATATACCCTTTCTTCAGGGATATGAATGAAAAGCCAAATCAGGTTTACATAATATTTGCACTGTTTATCATTCTGTCCGCGGCATTTGTTGCATTCGTGGAGATGTACGACTTTCCTGCGGACATTGACGCGGAAAACTATGCGGAAGGGCTCAAGAATGCATATATGATGCTGTTCTGTTCTCTCGGGCTCATGCTATGCTATTTCACAGACACGAAATATATTCACTTTCAAACGCAGGCAGTCTGGTGGGCACAGATAATAAAAGTGGTTGTCGGTCTCGGAATTCTGCTCGGACTCAAGGCGATACTAAAGGCACCCCTGCTTGCCCTGTTCGGCGGGCATAACATCGCACATGGAATAAGATATTTCATTGTGATTGTCTTTGCGGGAATTATATGGCCCCTGACATTTAAGTTCTTTGCAAAACTCGGAAAAAAATAAAGTCTGAACACACAAGCCGCGGAGGGCTTTCTCCGCGGCTTGTGTGTTTGCGCCTTAAGGCAGCAATAAGAAAAACCAGCAGCTTTCAACAACTGCTGGTTTGGTGACCCGTACGGGAATCGAACCCATGTTACCGCCGTGAAAGGGCGGTGTCTTAACCGCTTGACCAACGGGCCATATAAAAGGCGCAGTGAAAATCGCTGCGCCTTTGTTTGGTAGCGGCACCTGGATTCGAACCGGGGACACTGCGGGTATGAACCGCATGCTCTAGCCAACTGAGCTATGCCGCCATTTCTCAAATGAGCAATCAGAATTATACAAGATACGACCCCGATTGTCAACACATTTTTTGATATTTTTAAACTTTTTAATTCAGGCAAGGGCGTATTGTCTGCCCCTGCCTGAATATTTTTATCATGTACCGAGGTAAGCTGCTTTTACCTTTTCGTCTGCAAGAAGCTCTGCGCCGCTGCCGGACATAGTTAGTCTGCCTGTTTCGAGAACATAGCCGATGTGCGCCGTTTTCAGTGCCATATTGGCATTCTGCTCAATGAGCAGAACAGTAACGCCGCGCTTGTTAATCTCCTTTATGATATCGAAGATTCCGCGCACTATAATCGGCGCCAGGCCGAGGGACGGCTCGTCCATCATTATGACCTTCGGGCGGCTCATAAGCGCTCTGCCGACCGCCAGCATCTGCTGCTCGCCGCCGGAGAGGGTACCTCCCTCCTGCCATGAACGCTCCTTCAATCTGGGAAACAGATCATACACCCAGTTGAGATCGTCTGTCAGATCATCCTTGCGCAGGTACGCGCCTATCTTGAGGTTTTCCAGAACCGTAAGGTCCGGGAATATCTTGCGCCCTTCAGGAACGAGGGTTATGCCCTTGGTGACAATGCTCGTCGGATCAAGGCCTGTGATATTTTCGCCCTTGAACTCTATCGAGCCGCCTGCAGGCTTGACAAGTCCCGCTATTGCACGAAGGGTTGAGCTTTTGCCGGCACCGTTTGCACCGATCAGCGTAACTATCTGCCCCTCCGGGACATCAAAGCTTATTCCTTTGACGGCTTCAATACCACCGTAATTGACCTTGAGGTCATTGATCTTCAGTATTGCTTCACTCATCTTCAACAACCCCCAAATATGCGTCAATAACACGCTGATTGTTCTGAACTTCCTTTGGAGTGCCCTGTGCTATCTCCGAACCGAAGTCGATGACATAGATATAGTCGGATATCTGCATGACAAGCTCCATATGGTGCTCAATAAGAAATACCGTGAGGTGATGCTTTTCGCGTATCTCGCGGATAAACTGCGCAAGCTCCAAGGTCTCCTGTGGGTTCATACCGGCAGCCGGCTCATCGAGAAGCAGAAGCTTCGGGTCGGCGGCCAGTGCACGCGCTATCTCAAGTCGGCGCTGAAGTCCGTAGGGCAGGCTCGTTGCAATCTCGTCCTTATATTTATCCAGTCCCTGCTCACGCAGAAGTTCCATTGTCTCTTCGCGCATGCGTTTTTCTTCCTTTGCGTTGCCGCGGAAGGTTGCGGAAAATACATTCTGCTTTGCATGCATATGCTTTGCAATGAGAACGTTTTCAAAAACGGTCATGCTCTTCCAAAGTCTGATATTCTGGAAGGTGCGCGCGATGCCCTGACGGGTTATCTTATCGGGCGTGTTGGCGACAACCTTACCGAGATACATATCGCCGTTCTGCCCCTTGTAGTTTTTCCTCATCTTGCCCTGCGGATGATTGCGAACGATTGGCTCACCCATGAACTCGACAAGGCCGTTTGTAGGCTCGTAAACACCGGTAATGCAGTTAAACGCCGTGGTCTTTCCGGCGCCGTTCGGGCCGATGAGGGCTACGATTTTGCCCTCGGGGATATCAAGTGAGAGGTTGTTGACTGCAACAACGCCGCCGAACTGCATGGTTACATTCTCAACATGAAGAACATTATCGCTCATTATGCGGCACCTCCCTCTTTGGCCTTTGCGGCTTTTTTGGCCTTTCTGGCCTGAATTTTCTTTATGAGTCCCGCAAATGACAGCTCCTTATTGCCCATAATTCCCTTTGAGAAGAACAGGACGATTACCATGATGACAACCGAGAACACGACCTTGCGGAAGCCGTCACGGAAGAAGGATACCTGAATATCACCTATCGCGCCGGAGTCGAGGAAACGAAGCCACCACTCGGAGCAGGCAATGTACAGGAACGCCGCTATGCAGCTGCCGGAAACGGAGCCTATACCGCCGATAACAACAATAAGCAGCAGCTCATAGGTCATGGATGACATAAAGGCCGATGCCTGAACCGTCGTCTGGAACATTGCAAGAAGTGCACCGCCGACTCCGGCAAAGAAGCTGGAAATGACAAATGACAGCATCTTGTGCTTGAACAGATTTATACCCATTGCCTCTGCCGCAACCTCGTCATCGCGGATTGCCTTGAACGCACGGCCGTAAGACGAATTAATAAGCAGAACAATGATGATAATGCTTATCATTGCTATGAGGAACGGGAAAGCCGTTCCGAATTTGAACACCTGCGAACCAATCTGAATTTTCATATCGCTGAAGGATGTGTATTTACGCAGAAGGTTCGAGCCGTTTGTTATAACGCCGAGTCCGTTCCACTGGAAGATGGCGCGGATAATTTCGGCAAAGCCGAGGGTCGCGATAGCCAGATAATCGCTCTTGAGGCGCAGCACAGGGATACCGATAAGCGCCGCGAAAACCGCCGCTGCAAGTCCGGCTATTATGATGCAGATTATAGCGCCGAGGAAACTGCCGAGGTTCACGCCAAGTGCATTGCCGAGTATCTCGGGAATAGAGAACTGGATTGCGCCGCCATCAAAATACTGATAGACCGAGGCGTGCTGTGCCGCGGGGATTGAGAATATCGAATAAGCATATGCTCCGATGAGCATGAATCCCGCCTGGCCGAGCGAAAACAGGCCCGTGAAGCCGTTGAGCAGGTTCATAGAGACGCACACCAGCGAGTATATTGCGCCCTTCTTGAGCACGGGGATAAGCATCATCGTAAACTTCGAGGGCTTTACGAAATTATCAAGTGCAAACAGTGCAACGTACATGATGACAAGGGCGACTATCGTCAGCCACATGCCCTGACGCTTTGCAATCTCGTCCGGAGTTCTGAGGACTTTGGTATTCATTGTTTCGTTCATTACCGTCACCTCACACCTTATCCGTTGCCTTCTCGCCGAAGATGCCGGTGGGCTTGACGAGGAGGATGACTATCAGCAGGACAAACGTAAACGCATCGGAAAACACGGTCCAGTCCTGTCCGAACGCCTTTATGATATTTTCGCAGATACCGATTATGAACGCACCGATAACAGCGCCCGGGATAGAGCCGATTCCGCCGAAAACTGCCGCAACAAAGGCCTTCAGACCGGGCAGTGAGCCGGAAGTCGGAACAACTGTCGTGTAGTTTGAAAAATAAAGCAGTGAGCCGACAGCTGCGAGGAAGCAGCCGATTATAAATGTAAACGATATGACGGAGTCTATCTTTATGCCCATGAGCTGACTTGTCTCAAAATCCTTTGCAACGGCGCGCATTGCCATTCCGATTTTCGTGTGGTTTATGAGAAGTACCAAAACGATAACCAGAACAAGAGTCAGCACCGGGGTCACGAGCGTTACCACCTTTGTGCTTGCACCCCAGATCTTGACGGTCTTTGCAAGAAACGGAACCACAGGGTAGGAACGTGCAAGGCCGCCGGTGAAGTACAGTGCGCAGTTTTGCAGAAGGTAAGATACGCCGATTGCAGAGATCATGACCGACATACGCGGTGAGGATCTCAGAGGTTTATAAGCCACGCGCTCAATGGCAACGCCGAGTGCCACCGTGAGGACTATGACAAGGATTATCGCCAGCCACATCGGCAGGCCGCCTGCTATGGCATAAACCATTATAAGACCTGCTACCATGAACACATCGCCGTGAGCAAAGTTAATAAGTCTGAGTATGCCGTATACCATCGTATAGCCGATGGCAATAAGGGCATACTGACCGCCCACGGATATGCCCGACAGCAGATAGCTCAAATTATTGTGTAGAAATTCGATCATCTGGGGGAACCATCCTATCTCTTTGGGAACGCATAGATTCGCTCCGCAGCTTATTACGGAGCATATTTATGCGCTCCAGCCTTGATTTTAATTGGATATATAAAGTGCTATATGGTGGGGATGCCAAAGGCATCCCCACCATAGTTTCAGTTCACAGGATAATTATTAGCTGTGACGGATTTCGCGGCATCATGCCTCGGCCTTCTGGACTGCGACGAACTCCCATTCGCCTGTCTCGGTGTTGGCCTTCTTGATGACTGCGGAGTCACGGTTTGCATCGCCTATATCGTTGAAGGAGATGTCGCCGGAGATACCGGAATAGCTGACGCCGGGCAGAGCTGCCATTACGTCTGCAGGATCGGTGGAGCCTGCTGCCTTGAGAGCCTCGAGAGCTACCATGTATGCATCATAGCCCATAACGGTTACAGCTGCGAGCATGTCGTTGCCGCCGTTATTTTCAAGATTTGTGCTGTCGGAGTTAATCCACTCCTTGATGCCCTTTTCAAACTCTTCGTTTGCGCCTTCCTGATAGAAGGTGGAAACATAAACATCAACATTCTTGTCCTTGGTTGCGCCGACGATGACGTTGCTGTCCCAAGTGTCGGAGCCGAGAAGAGGAATGCCGATATTCTGTGCGGCACACTGCTCAACTATAAGCTGTGCATACTGGATCGAGCAGGGAGCGAAGATTGCCTGTGCGCCTGCCTTCTTGGCGTTGTTCAGGTAAGATGTGAAGTCGGAGCTGTCCTTGGGGAAGGACTCGGTGATAACGGTCATGCCGAGCTTTTCAGCTGCTGCCTTGCAGTAGTTTATAAGGCCCTGGTCATAGTCGTTGCCGAGCTCGCCCAGGCAGTAGATGGTGTCAGCACCAAGCTGTTCTTTTGCAAAGTTTGCGTGAACAGTGCCCTGGAACGGATCGAGGAAGCAGATACGGAAGTAGTGATCATTACCCTCGGTGACCTGGGGGTTAGTGCAGGTAACGCCGATGGCGGGGATTCCTGCATCCTTAAATGTATCGGAAGCTGCTATTGAAACGGAAGAGCCGTAAGAGCCGAGAACAACGGATACGCCCTCTGCAACGAGGTTGGAAGCTGCGGAAACAGCCTTCGCCGTATCGGACTCGTTATCAGCAGTGACAAGCTCTACCTTGTATGTCTCGCCGCCGATTTCAACCGTCGGAGCTACATAGTTTGCATACTGCATGCCGAGAACTTCCTGCTTGCCGCCTGCGCCGTTTGCACCGGTGAGCGGTTCATAAACGCCGATCTTGACAACCTTTTCGCTGCTGCTGTCATCGCCGCTGTCGCCGCATGCACACAGTGAAAATACCATGAGCATAGCAAGAACAAGTGCTAAAAACTTCTTCATTGATTTATTTCCTCCTAATTAATTCTCAACTTCCAACTCTCTCTGTGTCCGCGTGGCGCGAACATTTGTCTTTCGTTGATGTTTTGCATTATAAACTAACTACTAACAAATTGCAACCTATTTTTGAATATTTTATTAATATATTTATAACAATGTTTTGAATATAACGCAAAATTCATACTATTTTCGGACTTGTGCGCCAGTCTGAGCCCCCGCGGCGCTCGCTTCTTGCCGGGTATCCGAGAACATAGAAATCCCTCGCCGAGCTGCCCAGCTCAAATAGCTTCCGGCACTCTTCCCCGCACTCTCTGATATCAGCTGGCTTTGTTATAACCGGTATGCGCGATTTATCTGCCATCTCGCGCAAAAGTGCACAGCCTCGTGACGTTGCCGCAAGCACACGGGCATACGGAGGAGTATCCGTTGCCATATCCTCATTTATGCCAAGCGCGGCGCACATGATTATGCGTCTTATTCGGCTGAGCGCATAGCGTTTACTTTTTGCAGCAGCCACAACAGCATCGAGCGTGCACTCCTCCCGTGCCGACCGCGCTATGCGATTATGTAAACCTTCTCCGACATCCGGCAGAGCAGCATACACCGCATCCGGAAGCATGCGCAGACGCGACAGCACGGCATTTTCAAGGCTGTTCATTACAACAGGGCCTCTGCCGAGTTTATTTTCACGCAGGCCGACCTCATACACGCTCTCCGGCAAAAATGCGCTGACATCGCCACCGTTTGCCGCTATTGTGCGAATCTCGGCGGCGGATTTAAAGCCTTCCCCCGAGAGCTCATCGTGACCCGCTCCGAAGCGCTGAACCGTCACGGGCTTTATATCAAGTCCGAGATTATAGATTGCCTTTATATATTCAACGGCCAGTATATTATTCGGCATTTCAAGCTGACAGGACAGTTCGCCCAATCGTCCGGTGACTGCTCTCTGCCGTGCAACGGCAAATGACACGCCCTCGTCCGCGTCAAGTTCTGCACGAATATCATTTCCCATAAGCGGATCGATTAATGTTTCGGCAATAGTTTCGAGTGCCGAAACAGATCCGCATTCACTGCCGAAGCTCAGATGAGTCACTACTCCGGTGGCTCCGAGAAGTCCTACCGCACCGCGTGCAAAGCCTTCTGCCGATGACAGCACCCACGGGACAGGCAGCTCGAGCACAAGGTCAACTCCGCTCATAACAGCGGCCTCGGCGCGGGCAAATTTCGAGTACATGGCAGGCTCACCGCGCTGTATGAAATCACCCGACATCACGCAGACAACAGGACAGTCCTCGCCCATGAGCTTTTTGGTCTCCGCAATATGGTGCAGGTGCCCGTAATGGAAGGGATTATACTCCGCCACTATGCCTATTACGCTCATTTTGCTCATTCCTTTCAAAAATTACTTGCTTTTTGTCTATTTTGTATTAAAATAAGCTTTGTATGGTTTCATAATACAATTTTTTTGTTATTTTTACAATAAGAAAGGAATATCGGAATGAAAATTCTTGTTATCAACGCAGGCAGTTCTTCTCTGAAGTATCAGCTTATCGACATGGAGACCGAATCGGTCATGGCAAAAGGTCTCTGCGAGCGCATCGGCATCGACGGTCACCTCAAGCACAGCCCTCTGGTCGGCGGCAAGCCCGTATTTGATGAAGATCTCGCAATGCCCACCCATGCTGAGGCAATTGCCGCAGTTATTGACAAGCTCACAAGCGCCGAGTACGGCGTTGTCGCCTCCATGAAGGAGATCGACGCTGTCGGTCACCGCGTCGTTCACGGCGGCGAGAAGTTCGCCTCATCTGTCCGCATCGACGATGCAGTCATGGAAGCACTCAAGGAGTGCACTCCTTTTGCTCCTCTGCACAATCCCGCAAATATCATCGGCATCAATGCCTGCCGCGATGTTATGGGCGATGTCCCCATGGTCGCAGTTTTCGACACGGCATTCCATCAGACAATGCCCGGCAAGGCATACATGTACGCTGTCCCCTATGAGTACTACAAAAATGACGGCATCCGCCGCTATGGCTTCCATGGCACATCTCACCGCTATGTCTCCGGCCGTTGTGCAGAGCTCATGGGCAAGCCCATCGAAGAGCTCAAGATAGTCTCCTGCCATATGGGCAACGGCAGTTCCATCGCGGCAATCGACGGCGGCAAGTGCGTTGACACATCCATGGGCTTCACTCCTCTGGTTGGCCTTCCCATGGGCACACGCTGCGGTGATCTGGATGCAGGTGTTATCCAGTTTATAATGAACAAATACGGCATAAGCATTGACGAAATGCTCAACATTCTCAATAAGAAGTCCGGCGTTCTGGGCGTCTCCGGTGTTTCCTCCGACTTCCGCGATCTCGATGCGGCGGCTGCAGAGGGCAATGACCGTGCTCAGCTTGCTCTTGACATGTTCCACTACTGGGTTGCAAAGGTTGCCGGTTCTTATGTTGCAGCCATGAACGGCGTTGATGCCATCGTATTCACAGCAGGTGTCGGTGAGAACTCCAAGAGCTCACGCAAGGCAATTGCCGAGTACTTCGGATATCTTGGCGTCACAATCGACGACGAGGCAAACTCCAAGCGCGGCGAAGACATCATGATCTCCACCCCCGATTCCAAGGTCAAGGTCTTCGTTATCCCCACCAACGAGGAGCTCGTCATTGCACGCGACACCCGCGACATCGTAGGCTAAGCTTTTCTGAAAATCACTGCCGCTCTCATGAATCGAGAGCGGCGGTTTTTTGTATTATACACTATTGTACAGATTGTATGCAGTAGCAAGTCCGCGATAACAACACGCGCTCACGCGTCGGGCGCGTCGGGCGCGTCGGGCACGTACGCGAGAATATCGCTGGGCTGACAAGACAGCAGTCTGCACAAAGTATCAATGTTCGACCATGACAGTTGCCCACCGTCTCTCAATTTCTGAATTGTTGAGCAGGCAATAATTTTGTTTTGTTGCAAGCGATAAGTTGAATATCCTTTATCCTTTAAAGCTTGCAAAATATCAATTTTAAATATCAATGACATTTGACACACTCCTTTCGGCATTTATAATAACTTATAGTCTTTCCGAACTCGAGGCTACATTTTGCGCAAAAACATAACCGAATAC
>CAVAPG010000002.1:0-11039 GCA_963590435.1 bacterium | reverse complement strand
ATATTGCCCTGTTAATATTTAATTTTAAATATGCAGCGCATTACAGTAGCGGTGCCAGTACGCGAAGTATACGGTCGATAAGCTCGCCGAAAAAGCTTGTGCGGCAGTCGGAAAGCTCAATCTTGCGGCATTTCTCTATTGTAGCAAGATCATCATTCTTAAGGTCTATGACAGCCGGGCTGTTATACATGAGCGTTCCGCACTCAAAATGCAGATACAGACTGCGATAGTCCATATTTATGGTGCCTACGACGCCGAGCTTGTCATCGGCAACATAGCTTTTGGCATGGACAAAGCCGGGAGTGTATTCGTATATCTTAACTCCGGCACGAATAAGTGACGCATAATATGACCTTGTCAGGCGATATACCATTTTCTTGTCCGGTATTCCGGGTGTTATAAGACGGACATCGACTCCCCTTTTCGCCGCAAGACACAGTGCGTTCTGCATGCTGCTGTCAATAGCAAGATACGGCGTTGTTATATAGACGTAATCGTTTGCACCGTGGATGATATCCGAGTATACATTTTCGCTGACGTTTTCGTCATCAAGCGGGTTATCGGAAAAGCTGAGGACATATCCGTCGTCAGCTTCGCCGTGCTCAGAGTATTCCTCCGGCACAAAAGCCGAATAGCCGAGTTCCTTTTCCTCAAAGGCGTTCCACATCTCGAGAAACATTACGGTCAGGTTTTCAACACCGGTTCCCTTGAACATCAGTCCGGTATCCTTCCAGTGGCCGAAGCGCTCCTTCTTATTTATATATTCATCGCTTATGTTTATTCCGCCGATAAAGCCGACCTTGCCGTCAATGACGGTTATCTTTCTGTGGTCACGATTGTTCATCACCGCACTGACAATTGGAATGAATTTGTTAAATGCCATCGCCTTTATTCCGTATCCGCGCAGGGTCTGAAAATAGCCGGCCGGAAGATAGTCGGCACACCCGACATCGTCATAGATGATTCTTACCTCAACGCCCTGCTCGACCTTGCGCCGCAAAACATCGAGCATTGCATCCCACATCTGTCCTTTATTGATGATGAAATATTCAATAAATATAAAACTTTCAGCCTTTTCAAGCTCCGGCAGGAGGCTTGCGAACAGATCCTCGCCGACCGGAAAATACTCCGTTTGTGTATCACGGCAAGCGCGGTATCCGCTGTACTTTTCAAGATATCTGAATAGCCCTCTGACTCCGTCATCGTCAATTTCATTCGCAACGGACGGGCGAAGGGCATAATAGCGCGCCGTTTCCTCAAGCTGAACATTCAGCTTCCTGCGCAAACGCTTTGCCGGGCGTTTGTTGCCGAACAGGACATACATCAGTCCGCCGAAGAGTGGCAGCAGGGCGATAAACAGTACCCAGCTGACCTTATATGACGGATCCATGTCGTTTTTTATGACATGCAAAATCGCTATAAGGCTCAAGAAGCGTAAAATATAGTTCAAAATTGGCTCTGCGTCACCGAGCCGCAGAAGGATTACCAAAAACCACACTATCTGCGCAACGATTATTACTGCCGTTATTGCTGTCCTGGAAAATAATTTTTTAAGCAAATATGCTGCCGTCCTTTCTGCTGCTGCAGCTGTTTTCGCAAGCGTTTGGTATTGTTTGATATATTATCTCATGTTTACTGTTTTTTTGCAACAACTGTATGAAAAACTCAAAAAATCGTTGACATTACTGTGCTCGCGTGGTATGCTATTCGAGCCGCATTGAATGGGTCGGAAGTCCGGAGCTTGTCCGGCACCCACGAGAGCGAGACCTGAAGAAAGGATTGTTAGTTTATGAAGCATGCTATCATCATGACCGGCGGCAAGCAGTACCGTGTAGCAGAAGGCGATGTTATCTTCGTTGAGAAGCTCGATGTCGAGGCCGGCGAGACCGTCAAGTTTGACAAGGTCCTCGCAGTTATCGATGGTGACAACACCGTATTCGGCGCTCCCGTCATCGACGGTGCTACCGTTTCCGCAAATGTCGTAAAGAACGGCAAAGGCAAGAAGGTTCGCGTTTACAAGATGAAGCCCAAAAAAGGCTACCGCAGAACGCAGGGTCACAGACAGCCTTATACCAAGGTTCAGATTGAAACCATCAACGCATAATTTTCCCCGCTACTACTGATAATGGAGGTGTAACCTTAATGGCACATAAAAAAGGTATGGGTTCTACCAAGAACGGCCGCGACAGTGAGTCTAAGCGTCTTGGTGTCAAAAGAGCAGACGGTCAGTTCGTCCTGGCCGGCAATATCCTCGTCAGACAGCGCGGAACTAAGATCCATCCCGGCACCAACGTTGGTAAGGGTAAGGACGACACCCTGTTCGCTCTCGTAGACGGCAAGGTAAAGTTCGAGCGCAAGGATAAGGATCGCAAGCAGGTTTCTGTTTACGAAGAGATCGCTCAGTAAATTAACACGACGATGCCGGACGAAAATCGTCCGGCATTTTCATTTAAGCCTCTGTCATACGCAACAGAAGCCAAGCAAAAAACTGATTGAAAAACTAATATTATATGTTGTAGTGAGGTGAAATATGGCTACCTCTTTTGTTGATAAGGCAAGGATTACAATAAAAGCCGGAAACGGCGGTAACGGTGCCGTTGCTTTCCACCGTGAAAAATATGTTGCGGCAGGCGGACCGGATGGCGGCGACGGCGGCCGCGGCGGTGATATTGTTTTCGTTGTTGATGACAATATGTCCACACTGATGGACTTCAGATATAAACGCAAATACGTCGCCGGAACGGGTGCAGACGGTCAGGGAAAACGCTGCTCCGGCAAAGACGGCGAGAGTCTTTATATCCGCGTGCCGCGCGGAACGCTTGTGCGTGACACCGAAACAGGCGCAATCATGCACGATATGTCTGACGGTCAGCCCTATGTTGCCGCGCATGGCGGCAAGGGCGGCTGGGGCAATAAGCATTTTGCGACCCCCACAAGGCAGGTCCCACGCTTTGCAAAGCCCGGTCTTCCCGGTGAAGCACATGACATAACGCTCGAGCTTAAGCTGCTTGCGGATGTCGGTCTGGTCGGATTTCCGAATGTCGGCAAGTCCACCCTGCTGTCCGTTGTCAGCAAGGCTCATCCGAAGATTGCAAACTATCATTTCACAACGCTGTTTCCAAATCTCGGCGTTGTTTATGTCGATGAAGGGCGCTCGTTTGTTATGGCCGATATCCCCGGCATAATCGAAGGAGCTTCCGACGGTGCCGGTCTGGGGCACGATTTCCTTCGTCATATTGACCGCTGCAGACTGCTTATCCATCTTGTTGATGTCTCCGGTTCGGAGGGGCGCGACCCCGTTGAGGATTTCGATGCCATAAACGCAGAACTGCGTGAATATTCCGCCGAGCTTGCCGAGCGCAAGCAGATAGTTGCCGCGAATAAATGCGACCTGTGCGGCGACGACAGGGAAAATATCGAGCGGCTCAAAGCACATGTTGAGGCCCTCGGCTATGAGTTTTTCGAAATGAGCGCAGCAACGCACAGCGGCACGCACGAGCTTGTCAATATGGCTTCCGAGCAGCTGAGTTCACTGCCTCCGGTAATACACTTTGAGGCTGATTACGTTCCTCCGGAGCCCGTCATTGATACATCCGAAACACTCAGCATCGAGAAATACGATGATGTCTGGGTGGTTGAGGGCGGCTGGCTGCAGCGTCTTATGTCTTCGGTCAATTTCTCGGATAACGAGAGCATGCTCTATTTTGACCGCGTCCTGCGCGACAACGGCGTTTACAAGCGCATGGAGGACATGGGCATTCAGGACGGCGACACCGTCAGCATTTACAACCTTGAATTTGAATACCGCGACTGATAATCTAATCGGCACGAAATTTCCGTCTGCAGCAGTGCAGGCGGAAATTATTTTACTTTTTTACGATTTTATAAACAATTTTGCAGGCTGTGGATTTTGGCGCGCAGGCATGTTATACTGTAGTTTCAGTAAGGAGTTGATAACAATATGCGCAGATTTTCAGCTATAGCATTGGCTCTGTGCTGCATTCTGTCGCTGTGCGCATGCGGCAAAAATGACGGCAATGACCAGGAGCGCGAGTGCGGCGTATATATTACTATGCAGGCCGACGATGTTTTCACCGTGTCCTGCGGAACCGAGGATGGTTCTGATTCGTTCAAAAATGCGGACGAGGATAAGGCAATTGCATCCGGAACCGTCATTCATTTTGATTTTGCCGGTGACAAAGCCGAAAGCACGGAGAATGCCGATATTGAATACAGCATTTGTATTTATGACAAGGATCTTAATATTCTCGCTTCAAAATCTTTTGTCGACGACTTTTCGAATAACGCCCGCATTGATATCACGGTAACCGCCGACCATAAGATTATCAATGCGAATGCGGGAAACTGCGGCGATGTTGTCGTTGAGATGACGACGCTGGCCGGTGAGGACGGAGTGTGGTACATGTCCCCCACCGTATTTATGTCACAGCGCAGCGAAGCCGCGGACGCGATAAATGAGACGCTCAGTTCAATGGCCGCCAAATACAGCACCGAGACATATCAGTCCAATTACGGGCTTTATACTCAGAACATCGGCGACGGAACCGCAAGCGGTTTAAGTGCATTTTCCATGCGGCGCACAATAAGAACCGAGCGCACAGACAGTGCAGTCGTTTCACTTCGCGTTGTTGACAGAGCTTCTCTCGGCACAGCGGATACGCTTAATATAAGCGGCACGGTCTTCAATTCCCAGACCGGTGAAGAGCTTAAGCTTTCAGATCTCGGTGAAAGCAGCGAGAAGATAGTCAACACTGTCTCCGAAAAAATTCTCATATCATTCACCGAAGACTCAAAATACGAAAACATTTTCTTCAATGAAGGCTACTCTGACACAATCAAGTCTCTCGTGTCCGACGGACATTGGTATCTGTCTTCTGACGGTATTGTAATAATTGCAAACCCCGGTGAAATTGCCGATGCTGAAGCCGGATTTTACGAATTCACGGTATCGTATGACGATCTTAATGGCGTTATAGACGAAAAGTATATCCCCTCTGATGACCGTGACGGCGGTGAGGGAGATATAAATGTTGTATTTGCCTCTGAAAACGACAACGACAATCTCACAATGCTCGGAAGTGAAGCCTCGTCCGACATTAAGTCTCTTTTGCTGACGGCAAGCGGCAATATATATGACCTCGATATCTACACGATAAGCTACAATTCAGGAAGCAACACATATTCGCTCACGAAACAGGTGCTTGCCTGCAGCGATATATCCGACGGTGCGGCTCTTGCGGTCAACACCGAACTTACCGGAACGAGTCCCTCCATGGTTGTGCGCTTCACGCTTGGCGACGGAACCCGTGAAACGCGACTGCTTGCACTCGACGAGAACGGTGCTGTCAGCGTAACTAACCCGAACGCCGGTGCCGGAACCCTGATAACCTCTCGCCTGCCGTACAGCAGCGATATCGACGGTGACAACAAGGAAGAAACCTTAAGCATTTCGACCGATTCACAGGGTCTGACGGTTTTGAGCATTGAAGCAAATGACAGCAACTTTGATGTGACGACGGGTATAAAAAGCATAAACAGCATACGTCTGTATGACCTTGACGGAGATGGCGTGCGCGAGATATATCTCGATGGCACGGATGCAAGCGGCAACAACATCACATGCGCTGCCCTCTACTCCTCCGGTGAAAGTCAGCCTCTGCACCTTGCCCTGTTTAACAGTCAAAGCTACGCCGAAGGAATGATAAAAGAGTTCTCCGACGGCAAGCTCGTACTGGATACCGAAGTAAATATTCTCGGAACATATAATGTAAAAAATGTTTACACCATGTCAGACAAAAGTTATTCCAAGGCTGAGGGCGAGATGGTTTTTGATAACAACAGCACATATGTCACCACATCAAAGAGCATAACCCTTTCAAACGGAAGTTTACTTTCCTCCGGAACTAAGCTGCGCTTTACGTCTACCGACGGGAGTTCTGTTATAAACTTTGTTACCGACGGTGGCTTTACCGGCTCTATTCCGATTGCCAACTCCGGCTCGGGCTGGACAATCGGCGGTCAGACCGACACAAGCTACTTCTCTTCCCTTCCATATAAGGACTGATAAAACCGGAGCGCATAATTGAATTGCGCTCCGATTTCACTGTAACGATTACGCCATAAACCGCTGTGCAGTAAATGCACAGCGGTTTATTCAAAAAGGTCTTGCTTTATTTCGCTAATGTGTTATTATAGCAGTGTGATAACAAACTAATAACTTAAACACACATTTTGGAGGAAAGAAAAATGAAACGAATTATCGCAATGCTGCTGGCGCTGGCAATGGTATTTGCACTGTGTGCCTGCGGAAGCACCGACACCAACGACAACAGTGACGACAAGAGCACCGCAAACGATGATGTTAAAACTCTTGTAGTTGGCATTGATCCCGAATATCCCCCCTACGCCTACATGGGTGATGACGGCGAGTACACCGGTTTTGATGTTGAAGTAGCCCGTGCCGTATGTGACCTGCTTGGCTGGAACATTGAGTTCTTCGCTCTCAACTGGGATCAGAAGCTCGTTCAGCTCGACAGCAATGAATGCGACTGCATCTGGGCCGGCATGACCATCCTTGATTCGATGAAAGAGGCCGGATATGTTATCTCCGATCCCTACTACGACAACACCCAGGTTCTCCTCGTAAAGTCAGACAGCGGATACTCAAGCTCCAAGGACCTTGCCGGCAAGACAGTAGCAGTTCAGCTCGGCACCTCCGGTGAGAGCCTCCTCGATGGCGACCTTGCTGATCTCAAGGCAAGCTTCGGTAATGTTGTTACCTGCAACAGCTTCCTCAGCTGCTTCACAGAGCTTGACGGCGGCAGTGTTGACGCAGTATTTGTTGACTACCCCGTTGCAGCCTCCTATGTTGCTGAAAATGAAGGCTTCTCTATCATCGATGAGAACCTCGGCGCCGAGCAGTACGGCATTGCGTTCCGTTCCGGCGATCAGGATCTGTGCGACCAGATTCAGGACGCAATTGATCAGCTTGTTGAAAACGGCACATATAAGACAATTGCCGACAAGTACCCCGACATTGAAAACAATCTCATCTTTCTTAACAAATAATAAGCCATAATATAAAATCCGTACTTTTCCCGAAGGTGCGCCGCACCTTCGGGAATGTGTGCGCTTCAAGTGAGGATATCTATGAATCTGACAACTATGATAAATCTTATGTTCGAGGGTATGGGCGGCACCTGCGCAATATTCTTTCTGACGCTGCTGTTTTCCCTTCCTCTCGGCATGGCTGTGGCTCTTCTGAGAATGAGCAAAAGCAAAATCATTTCCAATTTCACACGCGCCGTCATATCCGTGCTTCGAGGCACTCCGCTGATGCTTCAGCTTATTGCCGTAACATACGGACCTTATTATCTGTTTCATCTTTCTGTTTCTAAAAATAAACTGATTCCCGTGGTCATAGCTTTTGCCATAAACTACGCCGCATATTTTGCGGAAATATACCGCAGCGGCATTGAATCCATCCCTGCAGGTCAGTACGAAGCAGCCGAGATACTCGGCTATTCAAAAGTGCAGACCTTTTTCCGCATAATCCTTCCGCAAGTTATAAAGCGCATCATGCCGAGCATAACAAACGAGGTTGTTACGCTTGTTAAGGATACATCACTTGCATTTACGGTTTCCTATGTTGAGATGTTCACAATCGGCAAGCAAATTGCAAACTCGCAGACAAGCTTTGTTCCCTTTGTTGTTGCGGGCGTGTTCTATTTCCTGTTTAACGCTATCGTTGACTTTGTAATGGGAAAAGCCGAAAAATCGATGAGCTACTATCAATAAAAGGAGGATTTGCACGATGAAGGTATTGGAAATAAACAATATAAAGAAAAGTTTTAACAACGCTTCTCTGCATGTCCTGAAGGATATAAGTCTCAGCGTATCCAAGGGCGAGGTGGTTTCAATCATCGGGCCTTCCGGTTCCGGCAAATCTACGCTTTTGAGGTGCGCCACCCTTCTTACCGAAATGGACAGCGGCGAACTTATATATTCGGGAGAATATGCCGCAAAAATCGGTCCCAACGGCAAATCGGTTTATTCCGATAAAGCCGAACTGAAAAAAATACGCGGAATTTTCGGTCTTGTATTTCAGAACTTCAACCTTTTCCCCCACTACAGCGTATTGAAAAACCTTATGGATCCGCAGATAAACGTGCTTGGGCGCAGTAAGAACGAAGCTCGTGAGAAGGCTATGGAGCTTCTCAGAAAAATGAATCTTGAAGATAAAGCCGATGCTTATCCCTGCCAGCTCTCCGGCGGTCAGCAGCAGCGAGTTGCAATAGCTCGAGCACTCGCAATGGATCCGCAAATTCTGTTTTTTGACGAGCCGACCAGCGCCCTTGATCCCGAGCTTACCGGCGAGGTGCTTAAAGTTATAAAAAAGCTCGCCGAGGAGCACATGACAATGGTGATTGTAACGCACGAAATGGCTTTTGCACGAGCGGTATCTGATCGCGTAATATTTATGGACGGCGGAGTCATTGTTGAGCAGGGCAATCCGGAAGATGTATTCGGCGCGCCCAAAATGGAGCGCACAAAGCAGTTTCTTAAAAATTACGGACAGTCATGAAAATTAATTGTACTAAGATAGATCCATCGGGAAATATAACCGCAATCTCCGACAGCTATGTGCCGCGTGAGCTTCAGAGCCGGGTTGCCGCGGAAATCATGGCCCATGATGCTCAGGTGGAGCAGGTCGGATTTATAGAAAAATCAGAAAGCACCGGCTGTTGTGCTCATCTGCAGATGATGGGTGGAGAGTTTTGCGGGAATGCATCGCTTTCAGCTGCGGCTGTCGTGCTGAAAAGCTCAGCAGCTGCGGTCGGTATCGGATATGAAATTATGCTCAGCGTCTCCGGCGCAATTGAACCTGTGAAAATAGTCGGATCTATGACTGATGTCGATTGCTTCGACGGTGAGGTCAACATGCCGCTTCCGGAAGCGATATACGATTGCTGTTTCATGGACGGTTTTGAAAGTTATAACTTGACTGTGGTGCGCTTCACCGGCATAAGCCATGCCATAGTGCCGACAGGCACACTTTCCCGTGAGGATGCCGAGCGCATGATAGGCTCATGGTGCCGTCAGATTAACGCCGATGCACTGGGGCTGATGTTTTTTGATAAAGCGAATAGTACTCTCACTCCTCTTGTTTATGTCGCATCTACGAACACGGCGGTATGGGAAGGCTCCTGTGCAAGCGGAACATCTGCAGTTGCCGCCTATTTGGCTGAGCTTGACGGCGAACATGCCGATGTATGTCTTAAAGAGCCTCGCGGAGAGCTGTCGGCATCCGCAGCATACTCCGGTTCACAGGTCTGCTCGCTGACTTTAAGCGGCAGTGCAAAAATCCGGGATTGTTTTTCCGTCATTATTGACTGATATTCTTGATTTTTTAATATTTTTCGCGTATTATTCAGTCTGGAAGGCGGTAGATTCCTTATGAGGAAAAGATTATTATGTCTGCTGACGGCACTTGCAATGCTTATAAGCTTGTGTGCCTGCGGCAGTGAAGGAAAATATAAAGTCATTAAAACGCTCGGCTCGCAGGAATATTCTATAGGATTCAGAAACGGTGATTCGACATATCACTATATTGACAAAGCGCTCAAGGAGCTGTCCTACGAAGGGGTTATCGATGATCTGAGCACGCAATGGTTCGGCAGCAGCAGTGCAGTCGATTTCCCGTCAAAAAAAGATGCTCTGGATGAGCTTGGGTATATCGAGGAGCGCACATTTATAATAGGCGTTGATGCCGAGTCGACTCCGTTGTGTTTTTCAAGCGGAGATGATTATGTCGGCTTTGATATTGACCTTGCAAACAAAGTGTGCGAAAAGCTCGGCTGGGTGCTTAAAATTCAGCCCATACACTCCGAGGACGCTTATATTGAATTAAATTCCGGCAATATTGACTGCGCATGGGGCGGCGTTGCACTTGACACGGAAAGTGCAGACTACACCATACTTACAACATATGCTTCGACTGATATTGTTATTGCAGGCAAAGGGAGCGAATCAAGCTCTCTGAGAGATAAGCAGCTGTATATAAGCACAACGCAGTCTGCGCTCGATATAATCAATGACAATGGATCAGTCAGCCGCAAACTCGGTCAGATAACGCGCATAAACGGCGGTGCAACCGAGTTCTTTAACGCACTTGACAGCGGCGACTGCGATCTTATATTGACAAATAAAGCGGCTGTCGAATACTTCAATACGCATTAATACACTCGATTGCAAACTGTCAAAACAGCTTATTTGAGCGGGGCAATTTGCGCATGGTGCTTCCAACGCCGGGAAAAATCTTTGGTCAAAAAAACTATGACAAAAAAAGAAAGATTTTGATATAATTCAATCATGGACAATAAATGTCATCTGCCCAATGTCTGACGGGCAGATGACTTTTTCTGCCCTTTTTTCCCATTTTTATTTCACATCGGAGGATAAAATTATGCCAACTGATAAAAAACAAGGAATTATGCTGAGTGTTATTATGAGCCTTATAATGATCTATATAATGGCCGTTCTCAATACAGATGTACGCCTCGGGTATTTTTCTGGCGAAGCATGGCTGCTTGCTCTTAAGCGCCTTCCGCTGGGCTTCCTCGTAGGCATTATATGCGACCTGTGCATCTGCACTCCGCTTTCGCGCCGTATTGTCGGTTCTGTTTGCGCCGAAGGCGACAGCGAGCGTCATAAGGTTTTCATACTGCGCTTCTGCATGGTGATATTCATGACCGTTGCAATGACAATCTTCTCCGTTTTTGCATCCGGTCTGCACGGCTCAGCCGGAGTTGCCGACTTCTTTAAATACCTTCCGTACAATTTCACAATCGCAATGCCGATTCAGATGATTATTGTTGCTCCGTTCTCTTTCAAGGTAAGCAAAGTCCTTGCCTGATACCGAAGAATAACACAGCGAAATTCGTAAGTGAATTTCGTCTGACAGGCTTATAAAGCGTTTGACAAAACAAAGCCCCGCGGTATATAATTTCTTTTCGTGA
>CAVAPG010000001.1:0-55666 GCA_963590435.1 bacterium | reverse complement strand
GCGAACATTCTGTCCGTTTGAGGACAGCGTATAGGAGCTCAGGTCCAGACTGGTGTCCCCGACACGGATAATATCCGGCGCGTAGTTTCCGCTGCGCCTTGTCAGCGCCCGAACACGTGAGATAAATTCGCCCATTGCAAAAGGCTTCGGCAGATAATCGTCCGCCCCCGCGTCAAGACCGGCAATGCGGTCTTCGACCTCGGCTTTGGCTGTCAGGAACAAAACAGGGGTTCCGATGCCTTTTTCACGCGCACGTTTTAAGACCTCAAGCCCGTCGAGACCGGGCATCATTATATCGAGAACAACGGCGTCGTAACTTACGGATATCATATATTCAAGCGCATCAAGGCCGTTATGCACCATGTCGACCGCAAAACGGTTTTTCTCAAGCACAAGCTTAAGGGCCTTTGCGATGCCGACCTCATCCTCTGCTATAAGAACACGCATAGTATCATCTCCTGTACATATAATAAATCACCGAGCCGAAACAGACCTGAAATCATTTTATCAGCATAAGCGAAAAAATCAAAGCATGTTTTTGAAATTCATAATTTAATAACAATATTTTTCAGTTCATTTCAGGTTCAGAGCTTATTCTCATACCAGTTCCACAAAATACAACAACAAAAACAACAAACAAACCTCACAAGCTCGGTAACTGCCCACCGCGTGAATTACCCACACGAAAGCGGCAGACCACCAATGAGCGCGGCATTAATAACAGCTGCGATTATATATAGGATATATCAGACAGAAAAACAGCGCGGATACAGAATAAGGAGGATTTTGAAATGGATAATATGGATAACAACAATAATAACAACATAAACGGCGAGAGCAGCGAACCGGTTGACGGCGAGTACCGCATCTTCTACGGACACAAGCCCGAGGAGGAACAGACATCCTCGGCAGAGACTGCATCGTACGAAACATCAAAAGCTCCGAAGCCGCCGAAAGAGTCATTCTTCAAAAAGCCGTTCTGGAAAAAGCCCGGCGTCATGATCGCAGGTGTGCTCGTTGTTGCGCTGCTGGCAGGCTTCGGAGGTTCGGCAATCGGGAATGCGGTGTTCGGTTCGTCCGGCAGCACGACAGTATATCAGGGCAAGCGCGAGACGTCGGTCATAAATACGGTTGATGTCGACACAAGCAAGCAGATGACTGCCGCCGAGGTGTATGCGACAAATGTAAATTCAACCGTTGGCATAACAACTCAGGTCACGACAAACTATTGGGGATACACAACCCAGTCTGCGGCGTCCGGCTCTGGATTTATATACTCCTCTGACGGATATATACTCACAAACTACCACGTTATCGAATCGGCAAGCTCCATAAAGGTCACACTCTATGACGGAACAAGCTATGATGCAACGCTTGTCGGCTATGACGAGAGCAATGATATCGCCGTCTTGAAGATAAGCGCCGAAAACCTCACTCCGGTCACACTCGGCGATTCCGACAACCTCAATGTCGGCGACAGTGTCGTGGCAATAGGCAATCCGCTCGGTGAGCTGACATTTTCGCTGACCTCCGGCGCGGTGAGCGCACTTGACCGTGAGGTTACGCTTTCATCGAATATTACCATGGAGCTTATCCAGACCGACTGCGCCATCAACTCCGGTAACTCGGGCGGCGCACTGTTTAACCTCTACGGCGAGGTAATCGGCATCACAAACGCAAAATACTCCGGCTCATCAAGCTCGGGCGCATCGATTGACAACATAGGCTTTGCAATCCCCATCAACACCGTAAAGCCGATAGTCGAGAGCATCATCGAAAAGGGATATGTATCAAAACCGTACATCGGCGTAATGGTCGGCGATGTCAGCGATGAGGCCAAAAACTACGGTACACCCGCAGGTGCGGCAGTCGCATCCGTAACGGAAGGAGGCCCTGCAGATAAGGCCGGAATCCAGGCAAACGACATTATCACGGCTGTTGACGGTGAGGAGATAAGCGGCAGAAGCGACTTGAGCTCGGCAATATCCGATCATTCCGCAGGAGATAAGATAACCCTGAGCGTCTACCGCCAGGGAGAGACGCTGAGCATAACGGTCGAGATCGGAGAGCAGACGAGCTCGGCAACCGAAAGTCAGTCGAGCAGCACTCAAAGCTCACAGAGCCAGCAGCAACAGACAATCCCCGGCTTCGGCTTCGGCGGCTGATAATAAATAAAATTTAATATCCCAATCAACGGATGCCCGATACGGTGTCCGTTGATTTTTTTAAACTATCTTGTCAGATAATAGCATCAAAGCATTGACGGAACGTAGCATGCGGGAGTATAATACACACATCTTGTGAGCCGCCGCTCACGACACAGCGCGACGGAGGCAGAATTATGTATAAAAAACTTGACGACAATGCAAAAATGCTCATCCTCGAGACGGGCATCGATGAATTTGCCGAGTGCGGTCTTGACAAGGCCAATATAAATACAATCGCAAAAAAGGCCGGCGTGTCAGTCGGCGTTATATATAAATATTTCGGCGATAAGGACAGCTTTTTTCTCGCCTGCGTTCGTCATTCGCTCGACAGCCTCGATGAGGTGCTCAGTGAGGCGGTTTCTCATCAAAACGATGTCGAAACCGGCATGAGATGCATCGTGCACTCGCTTATCGTCCATGCCGCGGAGCATAAAAACCATAATGCAATGTACAACGAGATATCCTCCGGCGGCTGCAAAAAATACGCATCGGCACTGGCGCGCGAGATAGAGGGCCGTACAGCGAGGGTATATTCACAGCTTTTGGAGAACGCCAGACAGGCGGGAGTTGTCGATCCCGAGCTTGATCCGAAGTGTTTTGCATTTTTCCTCGATAATCTTTTCATGATGCTCCAGTTTTCATACAGCTGTGATTACTACAGGGAGAGAATGAAAATTTTCTGCGGAGAAGATATTTCGGGCGATACCGAAAAGATGACGGAGAGCTTTATGCATTTTGTGAAAAATGCGCTGAAAATAGGAAATTAGTAAAATTTAATATAGAGAGAAGGAAGAAAAATGTTTGTTATCGCTTATGACATCGGAACAACGGGCGTGAAAACCTGCCTTTTCGAAGTCGGCGAAACTATCAGACTGCTTGCGGGTGAATACGAAGGCTACGGACTTTATATCCTGCCTAACGGAGGGGCCGAGCAGGATGCGGACGAATGGTGGGAGGCGATGAAGAGGAGCACTCGCAGTCTCATCGAAAAAACCGGAGTTGATCCGAAGAAGATAGGAGGAATATCCTTCTGCTCGCAGATGCAGGGACTTGTGCTTGTCGATGAAAACGGCAATGCACTGCGCAGACCCATGAGCTATATGGATCAGCGCGCGGCAAAGGAGTTTGCCGAGTGTCAGACGCACGGCATTACGGTGTCGGGAGTGAATGTCATCATGCTGCTCAAAAGTCTTATCCGAACAAGGGCGGCATCGACGAGCGTAAAAGATCCGCTGTGGAAGTATAAGTGGGTTAAGAAAAATGAGCCGGAGATTTTTGAGAAGGTCTATAAATGGCTCGATGTCAAGGAATACCTCATCTGCCGCTGCACGGGAAATTTCGTCATGACGCGAGACTCGGCGTACTCAACATTTCTGTACGACAGCCGGCCCGGCAAGGCCTGCTGGAGCAAGGCACTGTGCAGCATGTACGGCGTGAATCCCGATCATCTGCCCGAACTTATCGAATGCACCGATGTGGCCGGACTGCTCAGTGAAAAGGCGGCATCCGAGCTCGGCCTTGCACCCCAAACCCCCGTATACGGCGGCGGAGGCGACGCAACGCTCATAGGCCTCGGCGCAGGCTGCACCCAAGTCGGTCAGACGCATATATATTCCGGAACCTCCGGCTGGGTAGGCACGGTTATAGACAGGCAGAAGGTAGATCTCATCTCCATGATCTGCGGTATTGTCAGCGCGCAGGAGGGCAGGTATAATTATTTTGCCGAGATGGAAACGGCGGGCAAATGCTTCGAGTGGGTCAAGGAGCACCTTGTCCTTGATGAGATAGGAGTCTATCTTAAAAAGATACACGTTGCCGAGAGTACCGAGAGCATGTATGAGAGCCTTTATGATTACATGACCGATACGATTGCTGCAATACCGCCCGGAGCAGGCGGCGTCATGTTCACGCCGTGGCTGCACGGAAACCGCTGCCCGTTTGAGGACTCGAATGCCGCCGGAATGTTTTTCAATATTAAGCTTGACACCGGCAAAACCGAGATGCTCCGTGCCGTTCTTGAGGGCATATGCTATCACCTGCGCTGGATGCTCGAATGCGAGGATAAAAAAGTCAAAACATCCGATACGCTTCGCTTTGTCGGCGGTGGCGCACTCTCAAGGGTCACATGCCAGATTCTCGCCGATGTAACGGGCAGACCGGTCGAAACGGTCTCTTCAACAAAAGACGTCGGTGCCGTCGGCGCGGCGATGCTCGTCGCCGTCGGAAGCGGACAGATAGACAGCCTTTCAAAGGCAGGTGCACTTGTGAAGCCATCTGGAAGGTACGAGCCGAATGCGGACAATAAACCGCTTTACGACAGAAATTATGAGGTATTCAAAAAACTTTATGCGGCAAACAAAAAGAACTTTGCCGCGCTCAATCAGGAGGGATGAGTATGGACGAGAAAACTGCAAGAGAGCTTATCTGCCAAACAGGGCGTGAGCTGCTCAAGAACGGACTCGTGGCAAGAACATGGGGCAATGTCAGCTGTCGCGCGGACAAGAAAAGCTTCCTCATAACCCCGAGCGGACTTGACTATCTGAAAACAACGCCCGAGGATATAGTGCACGTTGACCTGCAAACGATGAAATGGGATGGCAGACATAAGCCGTCAAGTGAAAAAGGCGTCCATGCCGCGGCATATGAACTGTTTGACGATGTAAATTTTGTAATCCATACGCATCAGAACTGTGCCTCCGCACTGGGACTTGCAGGCTTTGAGAGCATGGATATAAGCGAAGCCGAGCGCGAAGCCCTCGGCGGCATTGCCAAAGCCGAATACGGTCTCCCGGGTATGAAAAAGCTCAAAAATGCCGTTGGCACCGCGATGCAGACCGGCGCCCACACCGTGTTCATGGTAAACCATGGTGTTGTAATCTGCGGAAAGGATAAGCAGCAGGCGATGGAGAGGGCAAGACTCCTCGAGGATATCTGCCGCCGCAATCTGCGCATTGCCAAGGCTTCGGTCAAAAAGCTGTCGGATAAGAAAAAGGATGAGTTTATCTCCGCCGTCAGAGCCGAGATACCCACAGCGGAGCTTTCCGACGGAGAATATGCCGTCATGTGGGCAGACAGAAAGAAAACGCTTCATGCTCAGCTTGACGATATGGCTCAGATGCTCGGCTCGCATGTCGCATGCGTTAAGGCAAAACCGAAGAAAGCCATCAGAGCCCTCGAGCAGCGCGATGCCGTGTTTGTGCGCGGTGTCGGAGCCGTGGTCAAGGCAGACGATCCCGATGACCGCGAGGCACTGAAAATTCTGACCGAAAAATCCGCGCTGTGCGCACTGCACACCGCCGGAGCGGGAGCAAAAGTGCGTCTTAAAACCGCCGACACTGCGCTTATGCGCTTTGTTTATAAGAAAAAATATTCTAAGAGGAAGGGATGACATATGAAATCGGAAAAGAAAAAAGAAACCGCAAGGGTTATTAAATTCATTCTTTTTTCAGCTTCGGCAGGTATAATCGAAACCGTTGCGATGGTACTGTGCGAAGAGATAATCAAAATCCCCGGGCACTGGGTGTGCTACACGATAGCACTTGTCCTGAGCGTTCTCTGGAACTTCACATTCAACAGAAAGTTCACATTCCAGAGCGCCGAGAATGTTCCTAAGGCAATGCTGCTGGTGTTCCTGTTCTATGTACCGTTTGCACCGTTTACGATCTGGAACGAGCATTTCCTCGCGGATATCCACGGCTGGAATGAATACGCAGTTCTCGCCATTAACATGGCACTGAATCTTTCCCTTGAATATTTATGGGATAACTTCGTTGTCTACCGCAACAGCAAGGACACAAATAATATAGCTAAGAAAAAACAAGAAAAGGAGCAAAATACGCATGAATAACTGTGCAATAAGCAGATGGGACGACCCCAACGAAATCAACGCAAGACTCAAAAATCTGACAAGCCAGCCCATTTGGGAGGTCACCGACGAGTATTATAAAGACGTCATTATGAAATACTACGACGAGAAGTGCACCCAGTCCAAGGCAGTGTTCGAGGAGTCGCAGAAATACATACCCGGCGGTGTTCAGCACAACCTCGCCTTCAACAAGCCCTTCCCCATGTGCATGGCAAAGGCCGAGGGCGCATATCTTTACGACAAAGACGGCAATAAATACATTGACTTTCTGCAGGCGGGCGGCCCGACCATCCTCGGCAGCAACTACCCCGTCATCCGTGAGAGAGTAATAAAGCTGCTCAACGAGTGCGGCCCCGTAACCGGTCTTCTGCATGAGTCCGAGATGCTCATAGCACGCGAGATTAATAAGCATATGCCCAATGTCGAGATGTTCCGTATGCTCGGCTCCGGCACCGAGGCGGTCATGGCATCCCTGCGCATTGCCCGTATAGCAACCGGCAACCGCCGCGTAATAAAAATCGGCGGCGCATACCACGGCTGGTCAGACCAGATGGTCTATGGCCTGAAGATTCCCGGCAGCCGCGCACTGCTCGAGTCCCACGGTATACCCAAGGGCGCATACAGCACCACCGATGAGGTTCGTCCGAACGATCTCGACATGCTCGAGCGCATGCTCAAGCGCAATAAGCTCCTCGGCGGAACGGCGGCAGTTATCGTCGAACCGGTCGGTCCCGAAAGCGGCACCCGTCCCATCGCACACGAATACAATAAGGGTGTTCGCGCACTGTGCGATCAGTATGGCGCACTGATGATATTCGATGAGGTCGTAACCGGCTTCCGCGTGGCACTTTCCGGCGCACAGGGCTACTTCGATGTTGTCCCCGATCTGACCGTGTTCGGCAAAATTGTTGCAGGCGGATATCCCTCCGCAGGCGGCGTCGGCGGTAAGAGAGAGTATGCGCAGCTTATGGCGGCAGGACTTGCAACCGGCAAGCACAGAGCGTATGTCGGCGGAACCCTGGCAGCTAACCCCCTGTCCTGCCTGGCCGGCTACACCGCAATTCAGGAGATCGAGCGCACCAACGCCTGCGAAGTCGCCGGCAAAATGGGTGACAGACTCTGCGACGGACTCAAGGAGCTCATCGACCGTTACGGACTGCCCTTCGTCGCGTACAACCAGGGCTCGATTGTCCATCTTGAATGCACCGGCGCAATGAGCTTTGACTTCTCGTCCATGTCCTTTGTAAAGTCCGCGGTCGGACTGCTCAGAAACAAGGATATGATGTATGTCCGCAAGGACTCCATGGAGCGCATGGGCGCGGCATATATGGCAAACGGCATCGTAACGCTTGCAGGCAGCCGCCTGTACACCTCCCTGGCCGACACGCCGGAGATTATCGACGAAGCACTCAACCGTTTCGAAGAGGTCTTCAAACATGTTCAGAAAACCGACAAGGGCCTCGTAAAGGGACTTCTTAAGTAATAATAAATAAGCGCAATTTGCCCGTCATGTGAAAGCATGACGGGCTTTTCTTGACTTTACTGTTCAGGCAATGTATAGTTGAGAAAGCAAATTAAAATGAGAGAGCAAATTAAAATGAGAGAGCAAGAGGAAACTGCAATGGAGAAAAACGAACACAAGCGCGACGGATTTCGCAGTCGAAGCGGATTTATCATCGCATGCATAGGCTCGGCGGTCGGAATGGGGAACATATGGCGATTCCCGATGCTGGTTTCAACATGGGGCGGCCTGACATTCCTGCTTCCGTATTTCATCTTTGTTGCACTTATAGCGTCCACGGGCGTTATTGAGGAGTTTGCCCTCGGCAGGGCAGGCGGAGCCGGACCTATGGGCTCGTTCGGCAAATGCACCGAGCTCAGATACGGCAAGCGCAAGATCGGCGAGACAATAGGATATATCCCCATCCTCGGTTCGCTTGCACTGGCCATAGGCTACACCTGCGTAATGGGCTGGATATTCAAATACACATTCATGTCATTCACCGGAAGCCTGTTCGGCATGGGCCAGGATATGGATGTCATAGGCGGAACATTCGGCGCGACAGCGAGCGCATGGGGCGCAAATATCTGGATAATAGTCGCCATTGCCGTGAGCTTTGCCATTATGTCCTTCGGCATATCCGGCGGCATTGAAAAGGCCAACAAGGTCATGATGCCCGTGCTGTTCGTACTGTTTCTCGGATTGGGTACTTATATATCAACTCTCGCCGGAGCATCCGACGGATATAAATATATCCTCACGATAAATCCCAAGGGACTTGCAGATCCGAAGCTGTGGATATATGCCTTCGGTCAGGCGTTCTTCTCGCTGTCGGTTGCAGGCAACGGAAGCGTCATATACGGCTCGTATCTGAGCAAGGACGAATGCATCCCGTCATCGGCGCGCAATGTTGCCGTGTTCGATACGCTCGCAGCACTGCTTGCGGCGTTTGTCATCATTCCGGCCATGGCAACGGGCGGAGCGCAGCTTGACTCCGGCGGCCCGGGCCTTATGTTCATATACCTTGTCAACGTCATAAACGGCATGGCAGGCGGACGCATAGTCGGCATCGTGTTCTTCATCTGCGTCACGTTTGCCGGCCTTACCTCGATAATAAATCTTTACGAAGCCCCCGTTGCGTTTCTGCAGGAGAAATTCAAATTAAAGCGCGTGCCCGCGACGGCTGTGATACATGTTATTGGCTGCGGCGTTGCCCTGTGCATTCAGGCGATTGTGTCCGAGTGGATGGATGTTGTGTCCATTTACATATGCCCGCTCGGTGCGCTGATTGCGGCAATTATGTTCTTCTGGATAGGCGGAGAAAAATTCGCACTCGAATCCGTCAACCTCGGCGCACGCAAGCCCATCGGCAAATGGTTCTATCCCCTCGGCAAATATGTCTACTGCGCCTGTGCACTGATTGCCCTCGTCGCAGGTGCAGCCCTCGGCGGCATAGGATGATAAAGAATAAAAAAACTCAGGTCGATTGACCTGAGCTTTTTCATATCTGGGCTGTTATTGATTTTCGCGTTTATCATCCTGCCCGTCTTTAGGGCGCTGCGCGAATGCTTCATAAACAGAGAGCACAAGGCCGACCAAAGACATCAGAATGTAGAGCAGCGTGATACGGACACCCCCGCCGCCGAGGAGCGCGCTTGCGATAAGCCATCCGGCAAGCCCTATCTGACCTCCGAGAAATAAGGCCAGTCCTAAAAGAAACTTTTTCATAAGCTGATTACCACCTGCCTGTAACCGTCAGCGGTTTTGTATAAGCTTCTGTGCCATTCTGGGCACCCATATAAGTCCATTTGAAAGTGATTTTTTCATACTTTTTCCGTTGCTGATTTTTTCTATATAGTTTTCGCTTACAGTTGCAATTGAAAGAGCTATTGTACACATATTACCATAACCGGGTATAGAAACTCAATGCCAAATTGGAAATATTTATGCATTCTGCGTTTTGAACATATTCCTTGCAATGAATATGTAAATTTTGACGAAACAGGAATCTATTGCTCGTCGGTACGCAAGCCCATCGGTAAATGGTTCTATCCCCTCGGCAAATATGTCTACTGCGCCTGCGTATTGATTGCCCTCGTCGCAGGTGCAGCCCTCGGCGGCATAGGATGATAAATAATAAAAAACTCAGGTCGCTTGACCTGAGCTTTTCTATTTAAACAGATACTCGCTTGCCTTGACGGCGGGGAGCAGAGAGCCTGTGTCAACAAGCTCCGAGATATTCTCGGCCGTGATTATATCGCAGTCTGCAAGCGGATTAACACCGTTGTTGAACGCTCCGCTCATGACGCTCGGCTTATCCACCGGCAGTATGCGGCGGCCGTCCTCGCAGATAAAATACAGACGGAAATCGACATCATGGCCGCTCGTCGCGTGCAGGGCAAGCTGACCGAGCAGCGGATACATCTGCTCAAACATTTCAGCCTGTGTGACCTCTAAAAGTCTTATCTCACCGGCGCTCTCCGGTTGGCGGCCGATCCATTTTTTGATTATCTTCATGTTGCGCTCCCTCGCATTTTAATGATTGCGCTTACCCCAGACGCTCGGATATGACCTGCGCGACCTTAACGCCGGAGGCGGCCGCCTGTGCCAGACCGCGTGTTATGCCGGCACCGTCGCCGATGGCAAAGAAGTTTGAAAACTTCGTTTCAAGCTCGCCGGAAAGCTCAAGCCGCGAAGAATAGAACTTAACCTCCGCACCGTAGAGCAGTGTGTCATAATTGGCAGTGCCCGGAGCTATCTTATCAAGCGCGTATATCATTTCGATTATGTCGTCAAGCTGTCTCTTCGGCAGAGCAAGGCTCAGATCGCCGGGAACAGCGGCAGTAAGCGTGGGACGGGTGTAGGACTGCGCGAGGCGATGCTCATTTGTGCGCACACCCTTGACAAGATCGCCGAAGCGCTGAACGAGAACGCCGCCGGAGAGCATGTTGCTGAGCGATGCGATGTGCTTGCCGTAGCGATACGGCTGGTCAAACGGCTCTGTGAAGCGGTTGGAAACCAGAAGAGCGAAGTTCGTGTTGCTGCTCTGAAGAGCGGGATCGGAATATGAATGACCGTTTACGGTGTTTATGCCCTCAACATTCTCCGCAACAACATGGCCGTAAGGGTTCATGCAGAAGGTGCGCACCTTGTCGCCGTACTGCTTTGTGCGGTATATAAGCTTGGATTCATAGACGACATTGGTGATGTGCTCGAACACCGTCGCGGGAAGCTCAACGCGGACGCCGATGTCAACCTGATTGTTTATGAGCTTTACGCCGAGCTTGCGGCACTGCTCGGAAAACCATTCCGCTCCGCTTCTGCCCGGTGCGACTATGAGATAGCGGCATTTTACGTCATCGCCCTTTTTCAGACCGAGTGTGTATCCGTCGCCGTCACGGTCAATGCTGCAGACCTCCGTGCGGAAGCGATACTCTATAACCTTGCACAGATCCTCGTACATGTTCTGAAGAATGCGCAGATTGTTTTCTGTTCCGAGATGCTTTACCTTGGCCTGAAGAAGATGCAGGTCGTATTTCAGTGCCTCGCGCTCGAGCGCTCTTGCCTCGGGAGTGTCGGTGGAGAAGGTCTTGTCTGTTGCACCGTATTTCATGTTGACGGTGTCAACATAGTTTATAAGCTCCATGACCTCGTCATCGTCCATGAAGTCTGTCAGCCAGCCGCCGAACTGAGTCGTGAAGTTATATTTGCCGTCTGAAAAAGCACCTGCGCCGCCGAAGCCACACATTGTATCGCATATGCTGCAGTGGATGCATTCCTTAACCTTGCCGGCAACGATGGGGCAGTGTCTGGAATATATGTCTCCGCCCTGATCGAGTACGCAGATCTTAAGCTCTGGATGGCGCGCGATAAGCTCGTATCCTGCGAAAATTCCGGCTGTGCCGCATCCGATGATTGCAACATCATATGAATTGTTCATTATAAGTGCCCCCATTTGTAGTATAGGCCCAAATAAGCCCTAAAAATTATAAGAATTTCGCACGCGGCAGTAATTAATAAATTGTAAATTTTTCGACAATATACACCTTATTTTCGACATTTGCGGATAAGTGTTTAATACCGGAATCTTGACGCGTTGAAAAAATAACTATAAAATAATTACAATATAAATAGGAAATAGAAATATAAATAGGAAATAGAAATAAATAATATTTCGGAGGGACAAAATGAATTTTCTCTATGCGGTGCTTTATATAGCAGTGCTGGGCATACTGTCGCATTTTGTCGGTCAGGCACTGCCGCGCTCGGCGTTTTCGGCAGAAAAATTCCCATACCGCTGCGCACAGTGGGAAAAGGGCGGCAAGATATATGAAAAGCTCGGCATAAAACGGTGGAAGGATTTCCTGCCGGATATGAGCCGCATTATGCCTGATATGGTGAAGAAGAAGATGACAAAGCAGACCCGCGAGCAGGGGATGGGGACGCTCATTGCCGAAACCTGCGTTGCCGAATGCGTGCATTTCTGGTTGATTATTCTATCGCTCGGCATATTTTTCTTCTGTCACGGAGCGTGGGCCGTTGTCTTCTGGCTTGTGTATAATATCCTGGGTAATGTCCCGTTTATGATAATTCAGAGATATAACAGACCGAGACTTGTGCTGCTTGAGCAGCGCAGAAAGAGGAGGAGCGCAAATCAATGAAAGTACTTTTGCTCAGCTGCAATACCGGCGGCGGACACAACAGTGCCGCTTCCGCAATATGCGAATATTTTGAAAAAATGAACTGCGAGTGCGATATTGTAAACGCCCTCGATTTTCTGCCCAAGGCCCGTGCGGAGTTCATAAGCCGTGGTCACGAGCTTGCATATAAATACACGCCGCGCCTTTACGGAGCAGGCTATCGAATCAGCGAAATGATGCCGCAGAACCATCTCTACGAGCAAAACGCGAAGGGCGCCGACGAGCTGTGCAAGGTGCTGTTTTCGGGCAACTATGACGTCGTTATCAGCGTGCACATTTTTGCCGCAATGATGATGACCGAGCTGAGGGTCAACCGCGAGATAAATATACCCAGCTTCTTTGTCGCAACCGACTACACCTGCAGCCCGGGAGTTTCGGAGATAGATGCGGATAAATATTTCATCCCGCATGAAAAGCTGCGCGGAGAATTTGCCGGTCAGGGCGTCCCGATAAACAGAATTGTCGCCTCGGGCATTCCCGTGCGCGATGAGTTCTGCCATAAGCACGATAAGGCCGCCGCACGCCGCGCCCTCGGTATGAGCGAGGAGGGGCGCATGCTTCTTCTCTGCTGCGGAAGCATGGGCTGCGGACCGATACGAAGCATAGCTCTGCGAATCGGCGAGGTTATGGGCGAAAACGACAGCCTTGTTATAATCTGCGGAAGCAATCACCAACTTGAAAAGGAGCTGCAGTTCCTTGCCGGTGATGATATAAGAATAAAAGTGTGCGGCTTTACAGATAAGATGAGCATATATATGGACGCCGCCGACATCATCATCACAAAGGCCGGCGGCCTGAGCACAACAGAAGCCGTTATGAAGCGTCTGCCGATACTGTTCATCGATGCCGTGCCCGGATGCGAGAGCCGGAATATAGAGTTTATGACCGAGAACGCCTACGCGCTTGAAGCCGATACGGCATCGGGTATGGTGCATCTTGTCGAGACCTGCCTGAGCGGCGCGGTCGATCCCATGGAAATGGTGCGGCAGAGGGAAAGGGACTTCCCCTTTGAGGCGGCAAAGACCATCTACGACACCGTCTGCGAGGAATATGCGCGCTTTGATGCCTCACGCTCCGATTCAAAAGCGGCTCCCGAGCCGCAGCCGAGCCGAAGCCTGCCCGGTGCGGAGAAGAACATGATGCTCATAATAAATCCCGTTGCCGGCAAGGGCGAGATGATGCGCTCCCTTACGGAGGTTACAGGCGTGTTTATGGACGCCGGCTACAGGGTCAGCTTTTATCCCACACGGGGCAAGGGCGACGCGACCGAATATGTCAAGGCGTACGGCAAGGGCTATGATATAATCTGCTGCTCCGGCGGCGACGGCACACTCAACGAGACGGTCTCCGGCATCATAGAGGCAGGGCTCGATATACCCGTAGGATACATGCCGGCAGGAAGCACGAATGACTTTGCCGAGTTCCACGGCATAAGCAATGATGTCGTCAAAACAGCCAAGCGCATAGTGAGCGGCAGCGAGCACCGCGTTGATGTCGGCACACTCGGCGGAAAGTTCTTTATAAATGCGGCTGATTTCGGCGCATTTACATGGCTGCCGTACACGACTCCGCAGTGCCTTAAAAATAAAATGGGCTTCTATGCGTACGTGCTTGACGGAATAAAAGATATTGCCAAGCTCCAGAGCGAGCATCTGCGCGTCACGATAAACGGTCAGACCAATGAGGGCGAGTATATATTCGGAGTGGTTGCATCATCAAGCGCACTTGCCGGAGCGCTCGACTTCTTCGGGCAGAAGGTCGTTGCCGATGACGGACTGTTCGAGGTACTGCTTATCCGCCGCCCCTCATCGCCGGCAGAGCTTCAGTCAACCATTTCCGCCTTGCGCGAGCAGAATCTCAATAACGAGCTTATAAGCTTCTGCCGCACGGATAAGATCGAAATTGAATGCATCAAAAAGCTTGCGTGGGCGCTTGACGGTGAAAAGTGCATCGGAGGAAGCCATCATACGCTGGAAATGCTGACGCGCCGCATGAGGATAGTTTACTGATATGACAGAGCACAAAGACATTCGCCTCGTTGCCCTTGATTTGGACGACACAACGCTTCGCTCGGACGGAAGCCTTGCCGACTGCACGCGCGATGCGATTAAAGCCGTGATAGACGCCGGCATTGAGGTTGCCATAGCATCGGGCAGGTCGTTCAGATCACTGCCTGCTTCGGTTACGGAAATACCGGGCATACGCTATGCGATAACATCAAACGGCGCATCTGTTGCCATGCTTCCGGACGGAGAGCGCATAATAAGCTTCACCCTGCGCCCGAATACGGTTTCCGTGCTGCTTGAGCTTTTCGGAAACGAGCTTCTTGAATGCTTCATCGAAGGGCAGGCATACTGCGATGCCCGTTATATTGCCGATCCGGAGCGTTACGGCTGCTCGCCGGCCTATGTCCGGTATGTAAAAACAACGCGCCTGCCTGTGGAGAATATGCCGGCGTTTATGCGCGAGAATGCCGACAGACTCGACAGTGTTGATGTTTTGTGCTCATCACCCGAGCACAGGGCGACTCTTCGGGAAAAAGCAAAACAGCTTCCCGATGCATATATAACAAGCTCATCGCCCAGACTCGTTGAAATATCCGACGCCGAAGCCGGAAAGGGCGCGTCACTGCGCAAACTGTGTGCCCTGCTCGGCGTTTTGCCGGAGCAGACCGCCGCATTCGGCAACGGAGATAATGATGCCGATATGCTTTCATTTGCTGGACTCGGCGTCGCAGTGAAGAATGCTACCGCAGTGTGCATTGAATCGGCCGACATTGTGTGCGGTCCAAACGATGAGCACGGCGTTGCAGATATATTAAATAAAATTTTAGGAGACAAAGAAAAGCAGTGATCAGAGAAGCAAGACCCATTGACCTTGACGCAATAGCGAAGATCTACGAAAACATCCACGCCGCGGAAAACAGTGGCAAAATGAAAATCGGCTGGGAGAGCGGAGTCTACCCCGTGCGTGAGACAGCCGAGGAAGCAATACGCCGCCGCGATATGTTCGCCCTTGAGGAAGACGGATGCATAAAGGCCGCGGCAATAATCAATAAGATTCAGGTTGACGTGTATGAGGGAGCGGCATGGAGCTTTGAAGCAGCCGACACGGATGTGTGCGTTCTGCACACGCTGGTGGTTGACCCTCAGTACGCCGGACAGGGCATAGGCAAAAGATTTGTTGCCTTTTACGAAAAATATGCGCTTTCGCGCCACTGCGCGGTTCTGCGCATAGATACAAATGCCATTAACGCCGCGGCAAGAGCAATGTATTCAAAGCTCGGCTACCGCGAAGCGGATGTGGTTCCGTGCGAGTTTAACGGCATTTCCGATGTGAACCTGGTTCTGTTTGAGAAAAAGCTGAGATAAAAATCACGGAGCTTTCGGCTCGGCTGATAGCTGAATAGTATGTAAGATGCGGTGAAGTCCCTTTGAAATTGGTGCTTCGCCGTGTTTTGCTTTGCACCTTTTATCGGCAAAATTTCACATGCCCGTTTTTTTCGGTTGATATACACTTCATAAATTGATATAATTATATAAAAATATTAAAATTATAAAAATTGAGGAGGCATTTAATAATGGCAAAGAAGAAAACCATACTTGATCTTCAGAAAATGAAAGAAACCGGCGAAAAGGCCGCATGGATGGTCATTTACGACTCATGCATGGCATCATTTGCAGAGGAAGCCGGCATGGACATGATACTGGTCGGCGACTCCATGGGCATGATAATCTACGGCTATGAGGGTACGGTGCCCGTTACTATGGATATGTCCATCGCACACTGCCAGGGCGTGCGCCGCGGTGCTCCGAACACATATATCATCGGCGATATGCCCTTCGGCGCATATCACGCAAGCACGGAGGATGCGGTAAACAACGCAGTGCGCTTCATGAAGGAAGGCGGCGTTGACGCAATTAAGCTCGAGGGCGGCGTTGCGGTTGCCGATAAGATCCATGCGATTGCAAACGCAGGTATCGTCGTGTTCGGCCATATCGGTCTTACTCCGCAGAGCAGTGCCGCAATGGGCGGTTTTAAGGTGCAGGGCAAGAACACCGAAGCGGCAAAGGCTGTCATTGATGACGCTATTGCCGTATATAAAGCAGGCGCAAGAGTTTTGCTGCTCGAGGGCGTTCCCGAGGAGACTGCAGCATTTATCCACAAGATACTGCCCATACCCGTTTACGGTATCGGAGCCGGTGCAGACTGCGACGGTCAGGTCATTCTTGCCGCCGATGCACTGGGAGTGTACAAAAACTTTACACCCAAGTTTGCAAAGAAATATTGCAACCTCGGCGATATCGCAACCCAGGGCATGAAGGATTACATTGACGAGGTTAAATCCGGTGCATTCCCGGCTCCCGAGCACAAATATAAATTTACCGGCGACAAGGAAGAGTTTGCTGCCTTTACCGCAGAGCTTGAAAAAACGCTTGATATATAAAAGATATAAGAAGAAACACGGCCCGATAAATTCGGACCGTGTTTTTCTATGCCGTATCAGTTAATCGTCGTGCTTATTATGGGTTTGCCGTCGCGGTCAAGCAGAGGGGTAATGCCGCCGCCGTTGCCCGAGTAGTGGAAGAGATAGTTTACGCCGGTCTGCTTGTCGACCCATATCTCCATAATATCGAGCGCGCCCTGTGAATATGTTTTCTCAAATCTTTTTTCAGCCATTTCATTTGTTCCTTTCTTTATACATTTTTGCCGCCTTGCTCATCGGAATAAGCGCGAGCGCCGTAACAACGGCGGCGGCAATGAACAGCTCGTTTACCGGCAGATAGCCCTCGGCTATACTGCTTATATCATATCCCATTTCGCCTGCCCGCTCGGCGGTTACGAAAATGAGACTGCCGTTGTCCACAACCTGATAGACCTTCTCGCCGAAGGCACGGCAGATAGGGTCAGCCAGCAGAGGCCCGGCAATCATGGGGAAGAACACAAAGAACATGATTCTTATACCCTCAAATTGCCCGCGATGCTCCTCGGGATACAGACGCTTCATCCAAACGGTCATTGACTGCATGAAAACGACATAGCCCACGCCGACTAAAATTATGCCGACAAAGCAGGGCCAGTTTGCCGCAATGTTCAATGCGTTTTCCGTGTCGAATGAGCTCTGCATTCTGCCGACGACGAAATATACAAACAGGCAGCCGAGAATGCTCAGAATCGTCGCAAATGCCGCAACGGCAGGGACTTTTCTGTTGTTTATGACCTTCACAAACGGAACGGATACGGCGACGGCTATCAGCAGCGGAATACCGAGGATAAGGCTCGGATCGTTAAAGCCGAGGGTGTAGTTCATCCAGTTCATGATGTGGATAAAATAGCAGTTGTATCCGATGAAGAATATGCACAGGGTTAAAAATACAAGCGCAAGCTCGCGGTTTGAAACGAAGCGTTTGAAATTAAATGTCGAGGCAAACTGATGCCAGAATCCGCCGTCCTTGACGGGCTTGAGCTCCGGAGAGTCCTTGAGCAGAAAAAACGATGCTATGCCGACAAGAACCGTGATGCCGCCGGCAACGGAGAAAAATATTATATAGCCCGCCTGCGGATTTTCCTGCGTCGCAAGACCGCTCACGAACATTCCGCCGACCAGTGTGCCGACCAGTGTGCCGATAACGGGCAGCGTTGCGGCGACCGCACCTATCTGACCGGAGTTTGAGTCATCCATCATATCCGCATACCAGGCATTATAGCCCGCATCGTTTGCCATTGAACCGAAAAAGCTCATAATAGTATCAGCCGCAACGATTGTAACGCCGACGAGCATGACATTGTTATAAATGCTGTCGCGCAGATAGTGCGTCAGACCGAAGGCAATCGTGAAAATTCCCCACAGAATCGAGCCCCACGTTATGAGCTTCTTGCGTGATCCCATGCGGTCGGAAAGAGTTCCGAAGAAAAGTGCTGAAAATGTTGTGGCCGTTGCCGAGCATATTGTCATTGCCGTCACAACGCCGAGCTGTGCGCCGAAGTCGGAATACAGGAAGTTTGCAAACCAGTTGTTTTCGATAACCCATGCTATCTGCGCGGAAAATCCGATGACCAGCAGCAGCGCCCAGTTGAGCGCGCCGATGCCCTTTTTCTTGCCCATTTTATTTATTCCTCCGAGTTTTATCTATAAGCTCCGTCACGCAAGCCTCATATTGCTCCTTTGCGCACATATAGCACGCCGCATGCCCCACGCCGGGTACAAGCAGCAGCTTCTTCGGACTTTTGCAGGCGTTAAATATCTCAAGCGCCATATCCTTAGGAACATAACGGTCGGAATCTCCGCAGATATATAAAAGCGGTATCTCGGCTGCGCTCACGCTTCGCACGGAGCTCGCCTCCCTGAAGCCATAGCCTGCTTTGAGTAGATTGACATATTCGAAAACGTCCACGAACATGGTCGGCAGGTGGAACAGCGTCCCGACAAGATTGCGGAAAACCGTGTTGAGGTCTGAGTATCCGCAGTCGGCGATAACGCCACGCACATTTTTATTAAGCTCAAGATCCATGCTCTGCAGAATGCTTGCCGCCCCCATGGACATGCCGTGCAGATATATATCATCATTCGGGAAAAATCCGGCGACCGTGTCCGTCCATTTGACGACATCATATCTGTCCAGAGCACCGAAGCCTATGTAGGTCCCGTCGCTTTTGCAGTGGGCGCGCATATGGACATATATAAGATTGCAGCCGAGGGATTTATAAAAATCATACATCGCCGCAAAATCGTAGACCGGTTCGGATTTATATCCGTGGAAGAAGATAAGCGTTACGCCCGTGCCGCTGCCGCGAAGCATATCGGCGCGAAGAGTAAGCCCGTCGTCGGACCGGCACTGAATTTCCTCAAACGGCAGCTCACGAAACAGCTGAAAATGCGGAATGTTGTACGCCCAGAGGGCTTTGCCCGTCGGCTCCAGAAGCGCGGACGATTCCGCACCCGTTTCCGGCGTCGGGAAATTATCCTGCCTTCGGATGAGTATCCGCACAAAGCACAGCCCAACCGCGTATAATATCGCAAGTACGACACAGACAACTATTAAAACAATAAGCACAGCTTTCATTAAATCACCTGCGGCTATTCTATTACATTTTCAATAAAATTGGAATAGCGAATATTGAACAGAGGGGAATAATATTATATAATAACTGCAAGAAACAGAAAGGATGATGTACCGTGGAAAAATCAAAGGTGTATTTCATAAATGAGATAAGTCCCGAAAATGTTATAAAGGCATACGAGGCTCTCGGCGTTGCCCTCGGAGGGAATGTCGCGGTGAAGCTTCACAGCGGAGAGCCGGGCAATCAGAATTTTCTGCGTCCGAGCTTTATGAAGCCGGCTGTCAGCCATGTCGGCGGAACGATAGTCGAATGCAACACGGCATATGACGGCGGAAGAGATACCACCGAGCACCACAGGAAAACCATGCAGCTGCACGGCTGGATCGAGATTGCGGATGTCGATATCATGGACGCAGACGGCGATATGACAATTCCCGTTGTCGGCGGCATGCACCTGGATGTAAACTATGTCGGAAAAACCCTTCCGGAGTATGATTCCATGCTCGTTCTCTCGCATTTTAAGGGCCACCCGATGGGCGGCTTCGGCGGTGCACTGAAGAATATATCAATCGGTCTTGCATCAAGCTACGGCAAGAAATATATCCACGGCGTAAAGGATGTCAATAACTTCTGGCATTCTGATCATGACAGCTTCCTTGAATGCATGGCAGATGCCGCAAAGAGCATTGTGGATCACTTCGGCGGAAACATGGCATTCGTGAACATAATGAAGAACATGTCCGTTGACTGCGACTGCTGTGCCGTCGCGGCAGATCCGAAGATAGGCGATATCGGTATTTTATCCTCTCTTGATCCCGTTGCACTCGATCAGGCCTGCGTTGATCTCGTGTATGCAAGCGATGATCCCGACAAGGGCGACCTCATAGAACGCATTGAATCAAGAAACGGCATCCACACCGTTGAAGCCGCGGCGGAGATCGGTGTCGGAAGCCGCGAATACGAACTTATAAGACTATGAAAAAGCTTGTTCTCGGCATCCTTGCGCATGTCGATGCCGGAAAAACCACTCTGTCCGAAGCAATGCTGTATACCTGCGGCAGCATAAGAAAGCTCGGCAGGGTGGACCACCGCAACACAGCGCTCGATACGCATCAGATTGAGCGTGAACGCGGGATAACAGTATTTTCGAAACAGGCGCAGCTCCGTACGGATAATATGGAGCTGTGCCTTCTTGACACGCCGGGGCACGCGGATCTGACCGCGGAAACCGAGCGCACGCTCGGCGTAATAGATTATGCTATCCTCGTAATATCCGGAACCGACGGCGTTCAGGCGCATACGGAAACGCTGTGGCGTCTTATACAGCGGCACAATGTGCCGGTTATTATATTCGCAACCAAAATGGATCTCAGCGGCAGCGACAGGGAGCGGATAATCGACGACCTGCGAAAGCGCCTTTCGGAAAACTGCTTTGACCTTTCGGATGCATCGCAGGAAACGCGAGAGAGCATCGCCATGTGCGATGAGCAGCTTCTGGAGAAGTTTGCCGGCGGTGAGGATATTTCCGACAGCGATATCTCGCGACTTATAAAGGAAAGAAAGCTTTTCCCGGTTCTCTTCGGCTCGGGACTTAAGCTTGACGGCGTGTCTGAGCTTATTGAATTTATCGAAAAATACACTGTGAGCCCCGAATATCCCGATTCATTCGGCGCAAGGGTTTATAAGATAATGCGCGATGCCCGCGGCAGACGCTTAAGCTGCATGAAAATAACCGGCGGAGCACTGCACAACCGCGATAATATTAACGGGCAGACGGCAACCGAGCTTCGCATTTACTCCGGTGCCAATTATGAAACCGTGCAGGAGGCGCAGGCCGGAAGCATCGTCGCCGTGCAGGGACTTGACGGAACGTATGCCGGACAGGGGCTCGGCTTTGAGCGTGATGATATAAGCCCCGAAACCGAGGCCGTGATGAGCTATAAGATAGAGCTTCCCGACGGTGTTGATGCCCTCGTTGCATACAGACAGCTCAAACAGCTTGAGGACGAAGATCCTCAGCTTCACATAGAATGGAATGACCGCCTGCGCGAGATAAGCGTGCGCATCATGGGCAGGGTGCAGACCGAGGTCCTGACGGAGCTTATACGCGAAAGATTCGAGCTTGCCGTCACGCTAACGTCGGGCGGCATTGCCTATAAGGAAACCATAGCCGAGCCGGTGCATGGTGTCGGGCATTTCGAGCCTCTGCGGCACTATGCCGAGGTGCATCTGCTTATAGAGCCTGCCGAGCGCGGCTCGGGGCTGAGCTTTGAGAGCCGCTGCCCGACAGATGATCTTGACCGAAACTGGCAGAGCCTTATTATGACCAATCTTGCAGAAAAAACTCATTTGGGCGTTCTGACGGGCTCTCCGCTTACGGATGTTAAGATAAGCCTGATTGCCGGACGCGCACATGTAAAGCACACCGAGGGCGGCGATTTCCGTGAGGCAGTCTACCGCGCCGTGCGTCAGGGACTTATGAAGGCAAAAAGCGTACTGCTTGAGCCGTGGTATGAGTTCCGACTTGAGCTGCCTGCCGAGCAGATAGGCAGGGCAATTTCGGATATCCGCGCCATGAGCGGAAAATTCGAGACCGAGGGCAGCAGTGTAATCACAGGCATTGCTCCTGTTTCGGAAATGAACGGCTATGCCGAAACTCTTGCGTCATATACATCGGGCAAGGGCAGACTCGTCTGCCGCGCGGCCGGATACTATCCCTGCCACAACGAAAAGCGGGTCATAGAGGAGATTGCCTATAACCCCGAGGCGGATGTTGAAAACACGCCCGATTCCGTTTTCTGCTCGCACGGAGCGGGAACGGTCGTCAAATGGAACGAAACCGAAAAGTATATGCACTTGAATCCGACAATCGGCGGCAGTCAGGTCGAAGCTGTGCAGCGCCCGAGATTTTTCAACATTGACGATAAGGAGCTCGAGGCGATAATGGAGCGCGAGTTCGGACCGGTGCGCCGCAGGATGTACACGAAGACGCAGACCCAACAGACGCAGGAATATGCCGTTGCGCCGTCAAAGCGCGAATATGTCATCGTGGACGGGTATAATTTCATATTCGGAACGGAGGAATATAAAAACCTTGCCGCGTCCTCGCTATCGCTTGCACGCGAGCATCTGTCCGATGTGCTCCGAAGCTACAGGGCAATGCGTGACTGTGAGCTTGTGCTTGTTTTCGACGGCTATCGGGTTGCGGGAAATGTCGGTGAGCGTGAAACGCACGGCATCAGAACGGTTTACACAAAGGAAAACGAAACCGCCGATATGTACATCGAAAAGCTTGCAAACGATATCGGCAAAAACTACTCTGTCAAGGTTGTCACCAACGATTCGCTCATTCGCCTGTCGGCAATGCGCTCGGGTGTGCTGAGAATGTCCGTGAAGGAGTTCTCAGATGAAATTGACGGGGTTATGAAAAAGATCATGGAGTATGTAGATGGAAAACGATGAGCTTATCCGCCGTGCGGAGGATCTGTGCCGCCGATGCGAGAGAACATCAGCTGTTACGCATACGGCGTTTCTGACTCCGGCAGAGCAGTTTGCGCTTGAAAAATGGGCGCAGACGGCGGCGGACTGCAATATGCTGCTGACAGGCGGCGCGGACGGGTGCGAGCGCCGTGCGGCATTTTTCCTGCCGTTTTATATGGAGGCCGAGAGCTTCGATGCCTCGGAATATATAAGCGCACTGTGCTCCAAGGCGCATTTCGGCACGCCGTCTCACCGCGACTACATGGGTGCCATACTCGGCCTGGGCATAAAGCGTGAGTGGCTCGGAGATATATGGCTTGACGGCGATGAGGCTGTTATATTCCTCATGAACTCTGTCGAGCGTCATGTCGCGGACGGACTCGATAAGGTCGGCAGATACGGAGTCAAACTCGAAAAAGCGGAGCTGTCATCGCTCCGGCAGCCGGAGCGAAAGGTAAAACGCGTGTCATTTTCCGTCAAGAGCATGCGCTTTGATGCGGTTCTTGCCGGGATGTTCGGCCTGTCGCGCACGGCGGCATCCTCATATATATCCGAGGGCGCGGCGAGCCTGAATTACGCCCAGTGCCTGAAAAACGATGCCGCAGTGTCCCCGGGAGATGTCATATCTCTGCGCGGTCACGGCAAGGGAACGATCTCGTCATCCGGCGGCGTAAGCCGAAAGGGACGGCTTTTTGTCGAAGCGGAGATATATAAATAATCTAAAACAGGCAGAGCCGTATGCTCTGCCTTTAAAATGCCTCCAATATATAATTCGTAAAAAAATTTATATAAAACTATTGACAAATTATCATGTTCGGATTAATATAAGCTCACAGGGAAAATTGGGGTCGGCGGTTGCGCACGACCCATAAGCTATAAATTTTGAAAGAGAGATTCAACCATGAAAAAGACGCTTTACAGCCTTATGCTTTCCGAAGAGGTTGTCGCGGAGGTGGACAGACTTGCCCACAGACTCGGGACTAACCGCTCAAACCTTATAAATCAGATTCTTGCCGAGCATGTGAATCTCGTCACGCCCGAGCGGCGCATAAACGATGTCTTTTCGGCAATTGAGCAGCTCATGACATCATCGCGCGAGCTTGTTCCGTTTGTCTCGCCGAACGCATTGACGATGTCGCTCAAATCATCGCTGGAATATAAATACCGACCGACGGTAAAATACGAGGTTGAGCTTTACAGAGGCGACAGTGACTGCCTGGGCGAGCTGACGGTTATATTCCGCACGCAGTCGGCGGCACTTATCCGTTCAATGACTGAGTTCTTCCGCATATGGAAGAGCATAGAGGATGCGCATCTGCGTCCGGTTATGGAGCAGGAGCCTCCGAAGTACGCCCTGTACGAAGGCAAGTTTATCCGTTCCATTTCATTGCCGTCGCGTGACTGCACATCCGATGAGCTTGCCAAGACGCTCTCGGAATACATAAAACTGTTTGACACGATGATGAAAGGCTATCTGAACGGACGCTTCAGCGCCCGCGACATAGAGGCATGCTACTTCTCCCAGCTGAGAAGAGCGAATATATTAATTTAATTCCCTGAAATTTACCGAATTTGAAAAGAAGGTGTTTTTATGAACGCACAGAATTTTACTCAAAAGACACTTGAAATGATCCAGACGGCCAAGTCAATGGCCATGGAAAATAACAATCAATACATAACTCCGGAGCATCTGCTGTATGCCCTTGTCGATCAGGACGGAGGCCTTATTCCGTCACTGTTCGAGCGTATGGGAGTCGACTGCAACGCGGTCCTCTCTGAACTCGATACTGCAATAGACGCAATGCCGAAGGTTTCGGGCGATTATGATATATATCTTTCGCGCGAGGCAGACCGCGTCATAAATGCCGCAGAGAAATCCGCAAAGAGCATGAATGACGAATACCTCTCGGTTGAGCATATCATGATCGGCATTTTCGCCTCCCCGACGCCTGCGATAAAGCGCATTTTCGAAGACCACGGCATAACAAAGGCAAAGTTCAGCGAAGAGCTGTCAAAGGTCAAAAAAGGTCCGGTTACGGGCGATAACCCCGAAAGCAGCTATGACGCACTGAAGAAATACGGCACAGACCTTGTCGAGAGAGCAAAAAGCAATAAGCTTGACCCTGTCATAGGCCGTGATACGGAGATAAGAAATGTCGTCCGCATTCTTTCAAGAAAAACGAAGAATAACCCGGTGCTTATCGGCGAACCCGGCGTCGGCAAAACGGCAATTGCAGAGGGCCTGGCCCAGCGTATAGTCCGCGGCGATGTGCCGGAGGGCCTGAAGGATAAGACAATCTTCTCTCTCGATATGGGCGCACTGATAGCCGGCGCAAAGTACCGCGGCGAGTTTGAGGAACGCCTGAAGGCCGTTCTTGAAGAGATAAAGCAGTCCGACGGACAGATTATACTGTTCATAGATGAGCTGCACACGATAGTCGGAGCTGGCAAAACCGAAGGCAGCATGGATGCCGGCAACCTGCTTAAGCCTATGCTTGCACGCGGCGAATTGCACTGCATTGGTGCAACGACGCTTGATGAGTACAGAAAATATATCGAAAAAGATGCGGCACTCGAACGTAGATTCCAGCCCGTTCAGGTCGATGAACCGACCGTTGAGGACACGATATCAATCCTGCGCGGACTTAAGGAACGCTATGAGGTATATCACGGCGTGCGCATTCACGATAACGCAATCGTCGCGGCGGCAACGCTCTCAAACAGATATATATCCGACAGATTTCTGCCCGATAAGGCAATCGACCTTGTCGATGAAGCATGCGCACTTATCCGCACGGAGATAGACTCCATGCCGGCCGAGCTTGACGATATGCGCCGCAAGATTATGCAGCTTGAGATTGAGGAAACCGCCCTTAAGAAGGAGACGGATAAGCTCTCGCAGGACCGCCTTGCAAAGCTCACGGAGGAGCTTGCAAATCTTAAAGACGAATTCAACGAGCGCAAGTCACGCTGGGAGGCCGAAAAGAACAGCGTTGACGATGTAAAGAAAATCAAAGCTCAGATCGAGCAGATGAATGCCGATATTGAGAAGGCTCAGCTCCGTTACGAATACGAAACGGCTGCGAAGCTCAAATATTCCGACCTGCCGGCCCTTGAAAAACAGCTTGCGGAAGCCGAAAAGCACAGCGAAGAGCGCAAGAGCGACAGCATGGTGCACGATACCGTAACCGAAGAGGAAATAGCCGGCATCGTCGCAAAATGGACGGGCATACCCGTGTCCAAGCTGCTTGAGGGTGAACGTGAAAAGCTTCTGAATCTCGATAAGGTTCTGCACAAATCGGTTATCGGTCAGGATGAGGCCGTACAGAAGGTCACCGAGGCAATATGGCGCTCGCGTGCAGGTATCGGAGACCCCAACAGGCCCATAGGTTCGTTCATGTTCCTCGGTCCGACCGGCGTCGGCAAGACGGAGCTTGCAAAGGCTCTGGCAAGATGCCTGTTTGATGACGAGCACAATATGGTCAGAATCGATATGACCGAGTATATGGAAAAATTCTCGGTTTCCAGACTCATCGGTGCACCTCCGGGATACGTCGGCTATGACGAGGGCGGTCAGCTTACCGAGGCTGTGCGCAGGAAGCCCTATTCCGTAGTGCTGTTTGATGAGATCGAAAAGGCGCATCCCGATGTGTTCAACATTCTGCTTCAGATTCTCGATGACGGCCGCGTGACCGACTCGCAGGGCCGCACGGTTGACTTCAAAAACACCATTATCATCATGACCTCCAACCTCGGCAGTCAGTTCCTGCTCGATGGCATAAACGATAACGGTGAGATTGAGCAGAGCGCGAAGGATCAGGTCATGGCACAGCTGCATCAGCAGTTCAGACCGGAATTCCTCAACCGCCTCGATGAGATTATCTGCTTCAAGCCGCTGACAAAGACAGAGCTTGACGGCATTATAGACATCCTTACCTCGTCACTCAGACAGCGCCTTGAGGACAAGGGCCTCGGCCTTGAGATAACAGACAGCGCAAAGCAGCTTATAATCGACCGCGGCTTTGACCCCGTGTTCGGTGCGCGTCCGCTCAAGAGATATCTCCAGAGCACCGTCGAAACGCTCATTGCCCGCGCAATTCTCGCGGGAGATATGCCGGCAGACCATGTGATAAAGGTCGATGTCCGAGACGGCGAGCTGTTCTGCGAATAATAAACGGGCACAATCACATAATCAACGACTCCCTTGCTCGGATAGAGCAAGGGAGTCGTTTTATAGCTTTATTCGGCTCAGGATATGGGAGCAAAGCCGCCTTTCTGCTCCTTTTGCGCGCGTTCAAAGTCCTCGGCCTGCTTCATATACGGCAGCATATGGTCGCGCACAAGCTCCGGCCACAGGAGAAAATACGTCCCGAAGGGATTGACAACGGCGTGGCGGTTGTTGTCAACAAGCATCTGAAAATAATCCATCGGCTTGAGGCATACGCACTCGCACTGATCCTTGAGCTTGCCGAAATCTTCGGGCGAGGTGAAAATCGGAATAAAAACCTGATTGTTCACCGTGAGCGTTATGAAATTCATCATCGCCGAGGACGTGCTGTTTTTCTTCACGGCAAAATACATGGGCGTTTTTGCAAGCTGCTCAAGCAGAAGCGACAGCGACTGTTTATCCTTGCCCTGTGACTGATTATATTTCTCAATAAGCTTTTTTATTCCCGCGCGCGATATTTTATCTATCTGCGCCTGACTCAGCTCGGCGTTTGACATTGCATTTACCTCTTGAAAATTATTTGTGCCCTCATCATAACATATCAGATCGGAATTGTCCATAAAGCAAAAACATTGAGAGGTAAAGTACTTGCATTGACAGATCCTGCATTTCTGCTAACATAGAAAGTAGGGAGAAAAACTTCGGCTTTTCTCCCCGGATTTAATAATAAGGAGAATTGCATGGATATAAATATCAGCGTGAAGGACAAAATCGCGCACGGAGACGGCACTGTCATAGTCTGCGGCAACAGCGACTATACGGTCAATTTCGAGCTGGACTCCGAGTGGGACGAGTATGAAACCAAAACCATGCGCACGGCTTATCGAAACGGAGAATTTGAAGATGTCGAGTTTTCCGGAAGAAGCTGTGCGCTTCCCGTTATAAAAAATCAGCCGTGGATTTCGGTCGGCCTGTACTCCGGTCAGCTCAGAACGTCAACGCCGGCGGTGTTCCGCTGTGCCGGCTGCATAACCGACGTTGCGGCAGAGGAAAAAACCGATGCGCCGTCATATAGGACCCTGACGATAAAGCTCGGTGATGTCATCGAGTGCTATGAGTACATCGGTTTGCAGGATAAAACCATTGAAGTCGAGGACGGAAACGAGGTGAGCTACTGATGGCAGACAAGCTTTATGAGGAGAGCGATGTTCGGGAAATCGCAAACTCAATTCGCGCAAAGAACGGTGGCAGTACGAAATACAAGCTCTCGGAAATGGCAGGTGCGATTGACAGTCTTACGCTCAGTGAGCTTATACAGATAAAGGATTTGCCCGAAGGAGTAAAAAACGCAGCCCTTGAAACGGCGAAAAAGGCCGCGGCGGTTCAGACAAGCGACAGCATAACATTCATTGCCGCATCCGATGCGCATAAGCTTGCAACGGATTCGCGTACCGAGACGGCAATCACATACGCCTGCATGGGAATCAAGGCGCTCAGCTATGTCGTGCCGAATGTGGCATTCCGCTGCTTTCTTGGGGATTATCTCAGCGAGGGCACGACAAAGGACGATGGGATAGTGCAGATTAAATCAATCAATGCCCTGCTCAGCGAGGGCTTCGAGGAGATGGTGCAGTTTCGCACAGCCGGCGAGGACGATATGGTCGCTCTTTCAAAGTCAAATTATTATTCGCTTATAAGCAAATACGCCGCATATTCGGAGGACTCAATCGCCGGTAGCTACGATAACGGATGGAACTACAACGATTTCAGCGACCTGAAGCTGCGCGTGTTCTGCCTGAACACCTCCGACGGATATTATGACTATGCCAATGTCAGCAAGTCACAGCAGCTCTGGTTTGCAAGGGAACTGAAAAAGGTCGGCGCGAAGGACGGCTGGGGAGTTATAATCCTGTCGCATTATCCGCTTGACTTCACCGGCGATACAAGCTCCGATACAAATGCAAGTGCCGTCGGAACTATACTCAGGCAGTACACCCTCGGCGGCTCGGTTACGCTGCAGGGGGTCAAGGTTGATTTCGGCGAATATAACAAGACTAAAATATACGGCACGTTCCACGGGCACACGCACAATTACGCCTACGCGAAGCTGCGTGACGCACAGGACTCCCTTGCGGAGTTTAACATCCTGCGCATTGCCGTTCCGAATATGGGCTGGCTGCAGAACAACGAGGCCGTGACCGATGCAAACGGCATAAGCTACACCGAGGGCACGACATGTGATAAGGGCGTCACCGATGCAGACTTCACGTCCGTCACGGTGAATGTCGTAAACCCGACGGAGGGGAAGATATACTCATTCTGCTTCGGAACAGGCTATGACCGTGAGATAAGCATTCCGTAAAAAACACATCCCCCGGATTATGCTTCAAGGGATGTGCAAATCAGCCGTTATTCAGTCATTGAGAGCGCCGCCTGCGGCAAGCACAGCGGCACGCGCAAGCACCAGTGTCGGGTCCGTGTGGGGATAATCGAGATTGTAAATTTCAAAAGCCGGCGGAAGCTCCGTACAGCCGAGGATAAGCGTCTGCGCACCGCGCTCAAGCAGCTCCCGTGCGGCCTGTTCGAATTCTGTGGTGTCAAAGTCGCTCTCTCCGGCCTTGACGCCCTTATAGATTATATCCATAACCGCGCGCTGAGCCGTCTCCGACGGAGTTATAAGCTCAATACCGCTCCCCTCAAAGCAGCGCTCATAAATGCCCGTGCGCACGGTCCCGTCGGTTGCCAGAAGCCCGGCGCAGGTAATCCCCTGACGCTTCAGCTCTTCGGCTGTAAGCTTTATCATATGCAGCACAGGGACCGACACGCTCGAGCTTACCGCGTCATGGAAGCAGTGCGCCGTGTTGCAGGGCATGATAATAAGCTCGGCCCCTGCGGCCTCAAGCCGCCTCGCGCTTAAAACAAGCTGCTGTGTGGGGTCGGCACCGCCGCTCAGAAGCGCCGCGGTGCGGTCGGGAATGTCGGTGTTGCTGTCGATGATAACATGCAGATGCTCCTGATCGCAGGCTGCCTTGGTTGACCTTATGATTTTGCTGAACAGATCCGCCGTTGCGGCAGGACCCATTCCACCGAGAATTCCGATTATTTTCTTATTCATAATTACTGCCCACCTTTATTTATCGTCTTTTTTATTTTCCTTTGCAGGGGATGATTTCAGAATTACCGTGACGGTGTATGCTCCGTCGGCAAGATTGTGCTCAAAGCTGCCGTCATATTTTTTCGCAAGCGACGAGAGAATGCGGAAGCCGACGCCGCGCTCCAGCTCGGGAATTCTGCGCTTCTTTTCCGCGTCCTTCGAATGTGCGGGATTTGTTTCCGTTACTATCAGATAGCCCTTTGCCATGTGCGCATGCAGATCAATATGCTTTTCACTTTCGCGTGTGCAGGCTTCGACGGCGTTATCCATGATGTTGCCGAACAGAACAATAAGATCGGTGTTTGAAACCCCAAGCTCCGGCGGCAGGGTTACATCGACCGTTACATCAATGCCGCCCTCACGCGCGTCCCGAACACGGCTGAACAGAAATGCATCAACCACGGGATTCAGACAGCTGCCGAGCTTTGAAATGTGCTGCTGCATGGGCATGAGCTGGTCTGCATACTCCGCGGCCTCCGATGTGTTGCCCTCGCGCAGAAGAATATTAATCGTGTTCAGATGGTGGTATATATCGTGCCGCATGGTGCGCACCTGCTCATACTGCTCGGTGAGCGCCTCATAATGCGAAAGCTGCAGCTCAAGCTGCTTTTCAAGAAGCTTGTTTTCCGTCTCAAGCGCAACACGCTGTTCGGTTCGAATCATCATGATATAAAGGGCAATATCCGCGAGCACACTGACAACCATGGAGCCAAACAAAACCGCGATGTGATCATACCGTCCGGTTGTGGTAAATGCCGTTTCAGTCGAAATGAAGCTTGCAATCTGCGACAGCGGCAGTACGGCGAAAACAATCATCTGCTTTGCGGACAGATTATCCCTTAGTCTTGTCATGGGTATTGAAAGCAGCAGGAGGACAATCGCGACAAGCGGTATCATTATCGCTCCGATAATGAGCATTTTCGGATCACCCCACGGTCCGATCTTGCCGGTAATTTCGGTGCCGTTCATCATCGGAACTATCAAGCTTTCTGCCAGCATTGAGCCTGCCAGTTCCACGGCGGAAGCAAAAATTTTGCGCATGGGCTTGCCGTAAAACAGCAGAAACGCCGCGGCAAGCGAGCCGACAGGATAAAGCAGAAGCCTCGTCGTGCTTCCGGACTCGGTCAAAGCCAGTATCGGCAGGTTATATGCCAGAGCTATGATGAGCGCAAGCAGGCATGTGACCGGAACGGAGAAACGCCTCCCATCCAGTACGCGCCACAGGAATGCCGTCCATAATGCAAAGATAACAAGCTGAAACAGCACATCCGCAACATATCCGTTATACTCCAAATAAGACACATCCTCTCATATATTCAGGCCTTACTGCCTTGCCGCAGTGCCGGACAGAATACGGAAAAATGCTTCTCGTGCTTCGGCCTTGCGCGCACGGCTAATGGGTATGCGGCGGCCGTCGGAGAGCTCAAAGGCATCGCCGTCAACTGACAGTATTGCGCGGCAGTTGACCCAATAGCTCTGGTGGCAGCGTATAAATTCCGATGCGGCCTCGGCTGAATCGAGTATGTTCTGCGGCGATTGGCTCGTGTCCAGCATTTCAGTGCAGGTATGTACGATTGTTTTGTGCAGCTGCCGCTCAAGATACAGAACATCGCGCAGCGGAATAACCCTGCGCGTGGAGCCTGTTTTAACAACGAACTGTCTGCATATGCTGTTTGCGCTGAGCGCTTTGCCAAGCGCAACGGGCAGCCTGCGCTCCATGTCGGACTTCAGGACATAATATATATGCTCTGTCTCATATGCATCCATGAGATAGTCGCTGTAGCTTGAGATAAATATAACTCTGCAGTCGGGAACGAGCTTGTTTATGTCCTTTGCCAGCGTTATACCGTCCGTGCCGGTCATGCGAATGTCCAGAACGGCAATATCGGGAACATATCCGCCTTCGCTTATTTCAAACTGCAGTGCCTCGGCATTGTCAAAAAGGCGCAGTGAATGCGGCACTGCCTGCAGTGCCCCGTCCGCAATTTTAGCGGCCTGTTCTCTGAATAATTCGTCATCGTCGCAAATAGCAAGCTGCAGCATACAGCACCTCAAGAAAACAATTAATCGGGCACTAATTATACACCTGTTTTGCGTAAGTTACAAGAAAAAAGACCTCCGGCGGATGCATATCCGACGGAGGTTTTGCAATATATGCCGTTTTATTTCAGAAGAGCGGCGATGTCCTCTTCGGGAGTGGTAATCGGTGCAATGCCGAAGTTTTCAACAAGGAAGTTGAGCACATTCGGGGATATAAACGCCGGAAGTGTGGGGCCGAGGCGGATGTTTTTTATGCCGAGATACAGCAGCGTCAGCAGGATGCATACGGCCTTCTGCTCGTACCAGGACAGGACCATGGACAGAGGCAGATCGTTTACGCCGCAGCCGAAAGCATCGGCAAGAGCCACGGCAATCTGAATTGCGCTGTATGCGTCATTGCACTGACCGACATCCATCAGACGCGGCAGTCCGCCGATTGTACCGAGGTCGAGGTCATTGAAGCGGTATTTGCCGCAGGCAAGCGTCAGAACGACTGTGTCTGCCGGAGTCTGCTTTACAAACTCGGTGTAGTAATTGCGGCCGGGACGGGCGCCGTCACATCCTGCAACGAGGAAGAAATGCTTTATGTCGCCTGCCTTGACGGCATCTATGACTTTATCTGCAACGCCGAGAACGGTTCCACGCGCAAAGCCTGTCATAACGCTGCTGCCGCCGTTGATTCCGGTAAAGTGCTGATCCTCGGAATATCCGCCGAGCTCCAGGGCCTTTTCGATTACGGGAGTGAAGTCCTTATTGTCATCAATATGGATCATCTCGGGGTATGAGACCAGCGCTGTTGTGAAAATGCGGTCGGAGTAGCTCGCCTTCGGCGGCATGAGGCAGTTTGTTGTGTACAGTACGGGAGCGGGGAGATTTGCAAACTCCTTCTGCTGATTCTGCCATGCGGTGCCGAAATTGCCCTTGAGGTGAGGATATTTCTTGAGCTCGGGATAAGCGTGAGCCGGAAGCATCTCGCCGTGGGTGTAGATATTTATGCCCTTGCCCTCGGTCTGCTCCAGAAGCATTTTAAGATCGCGCAGATCGTGACCTGTGATAACGATGAACGGACCCTTTTCGACCGTCAGAGGAACCGTGACAGGTGCGGGAGTTCCGTAGGCTTCGGTGTTGGCCTTGTCCAGAAGTGCCATGCACTTGAGGTTCTTCTCGCCGACTTCCATGACGATGGGGAGCAGCTCGTCCATGCCCCAGTCCTCGCCGACTGCGCACAGAGCCTTTGCAAAGAAGCCGTTGACTTCGTCATCGGTGTAGCCGAGCACCATTGCGTGGTGAGCGTAAGCTGCCATGCCGCGCACGCCGAAGAGAATAAGCGATTTCAGGCTGCGGATATCTTCGTTTGCAGTCCAGACATTGTTCATGTCGTAGTCATCGCTTTTGCCGCAGACAGACTCGCATGCCGAGCAGTTCGGAGCAAGACGGTTTTTCTCATTGTGAACCTGCTCTATAAGAGCATTGAGGGTTTTCTCGTTGAAATTGACATTGGTTACTGTTGTAAACAGTCCCTCGATTATAAGACGCCATGTGTCGGGGCTTGTCTGTGTGCCGCCGTTTGTTGCTCTTGCCAGACCTATAAGGGCTCCGGTCAGCTTGTCCTGCAACGCCGCAATCTCCGCTGTCTTTCCGCACACGCCGGCTTTGCCGGTGCATCCGGTGCAGCCTGCCGTCTGTTCACACTGGAAGCAAAACATTTTGTTATCCATTTTATGCACTCCTTTTTCACTGTTTCTAATAAATCAGATAGATTAGAATAAATTCATAACTTGCCTTTGTGAGCGCATTATATTATAATAAATTAAACATGTCCGTTGAAATTTCAACAAAAAAGGAGCAACATGAAAGAATTTCTTCAAATAATACGCTCGTCGCAGCTCTTTAACGGTATTTCCGAAACTGAGCTTACGGCAATGCTGGGCTGCCTTGACGCAAAGACGGAGAGATTTCCCAAGGACGCATTTATTCGCCGCGCCGGAGATGCAATCGATACGATAGGCATGGTCCTTGAAGGAAGCGTGCTGGTGATACAGGAGGATGTCTGGGGCAATCGGAATATCCTGTCGAAGGTCGGAGCCGGGCAGACCTTTGCCGCGTCCTTTGCCTGCGCTCCGGGTGAGCTGCTCAATGTCAGTGTGACGGCGCAGACGCCCGTCACGGTGCTGAATCTGAATGTGAAGCGGATTCTGACGGTTTGCTCCTCTGCCTGTGAGCACCACAGCCGTATTATCCGTAATCTGCTCGGAGAGCTTGCCGAAAAAAACCTGCGTTTTAATGAAAAGCTTGTTCATATGAGCCAGCGCACAACGCGCGCAAAGCTGCTTTCGTATTTTTCAGCGGAGGCCCAGCGCCGTGGGTGCTATGAGTTCGATATTCCATTTTCAAGGCAGCAGCTTGCCGACTATCTTGCGGTTGAGCGCAGCGGACTGTCGCTGGAGCTTGGCAAAATGCGCGATGAGGGTCTGCTCGACTTTCATAAAAGCCACTTTGTGCTCAAAATATGATGAAAAACGCATAAAACAGCTTGAGAGAAATCCGCAATGCTGTTATAATCTATTAATTGCGGAACAACAGTGTAAGTCAACATTTTCTGATTTCTAAGGAGACGAAAAAATGAAGCTTGGTATCGTCGGACTGCCGAATGTCGGCAAATCAACACTTTTCAATGCAATAACAAACGCAGGAGCCGAGAGTGCAAACTATCCGTTCTGCACGATAGAGCCCAATGTCGGCATGGTCACGGTGCCCGATGAGCGACTGGACTTCCTCGCGTCTATATATGAGCCGAAAAAATACACACCTGCTGTTATAGAATTTGTCGATATAGCAGGACTTGTCAAGGGTGCATCCAAGGGCGAGGGCCTCGGAAATAAATTCCTGTCGAACATACGCAATACCGATGCGATAGTCCATGTGGTAAGATGCTTCGACGATGAAAACGTCATCCATGTCGAAGGCGGAACAGATCCTGTGCGCGATGTCGAAATTATCGACCTTGAGCTTATCATGGCAGACATGGAAATGGTTGAGCGCAGAATAGAAAAGGCAAACAAAAACGCCAAGGGCGATAAGAAATATCTGCACGAGGCGGAGGTTTTCAAGGGCCTGCTTGAGCACCTCAATGAGGGGAAAAGCGTGCGCAGCTACGAGTGTGAGCCCGATGACATGGAGCTTATCGCGACGAGTGATCTGCTGACGATAAAGCCTGTCATCTATGCCGCGAATATGGATGAGGACGGCATCGCCGATTATGAGAACAACGCCTACTACAAGCAGCTTTGCGACATCGCCGCAAAGGAGGGAGCTCAGGTTCTGCCAATCTGCGCGAAGATAGAGGCGGAAATTGCCGTACTTGAGCCGGATGAACGCGAGATGTTCCTTGAAGAGCTCGGCATGAGTCAGTCGGGACTCGACCGCATGATAAAAACGTCATACTCCCTGCTCGGTCTCATATCCTTCCTCACCTGCGGAAGCGATGAGTGCAGAGCATGGATGATAAAGCGCGGAACAAAGGCACCGCAGGCTGCCGGAAAAATCCACACGGACTTTGAGCGCGGCTTCATACGCGCCGAAATAGTTGCCTTTGACGATCTCAAGGCCTGCGGAAGCATGGCGGCGGCGAAAGAAAAAGGCCTCGTACGCTCCGAGGGCAAGGAATATGTAATGCATGACGGCGATGTTACGCTGTTCAGGTTCAATGTCTGATAAATATATCAAACATGGATGATGTAATGTTCATTCTCGAGCTTGTCGGTGCGGCGGCATTTGCCGTGTCCGGCGCGATGGTGGGGATTGAGAAAAAAGCCGATGTGTTCGGAGTGCTGTTTCTTGCAATAACAACAGCCCTCGGCGGCGGTGTTATCCGCGATCTGCTGATAGGCAGGATACCGCCTGTTATGTTCACAAGCTATTACTATCTTCTCATTTCCGCCGCGGCGGCACTGGCTGTGTTTGTCGATGCCTACCTCAGGCGCGAGAAGTATAAAAAGCACCTGGACAAGCTTGATGCCGTCAACAATATCTTTGACGCAATCGGACTTGCCGTGTTCACCATATCGGGCATGAATGCCGCAATCCCCGTGAGTGATAATGTAATCCTTGTGCTGTTTGTCGGCATGTGCACAGGCGTCGGCGGCGGAATGCTGCGTGATATTATGACCAACACCATGCCGAAGGTGCTCAGAAAGCGCGTGTACGCCGTTGCGTCTCTGCTCGGCGGCGGATTGTATTATGCAATGCTTGCCGTGGGGGTAAACCAGCTTGTGTCGATAGGCTGCGGAATGCTGCTTATATTTGCCCTGCGCCTTTTTGCAACCATATATAAATGGAATCTCCCGTCAGTCGATTTGGAGTAGAACCAATTGACTTGCTGTACCCCGGTATCCAACTTAATCATAAAGTTTGACACCCTCTCGATGTATGTTCTGCATCGGGAGGGCGTCTTTTCATCTTATCAATTTCACGGATTAATTATCGTCATTTCAGCCCGTAGGCGCAGGCGAGCTTTTCGAATGCCGGCAGGGAGTGCTCAGCGGTGTCCTCGGAAACACAGTAGGCAAGGCGGGCATATCCTGAAACGCCGAAGCTGTCGGACGGAACGAGCAGTATCTCAAAGCGCTTTGCCTTTTCGCAGAACTCATCGGCGCTGTCGCCCTTGGGTGCTTTTATGAACAGATAGAACGCGCCGTCCGGCTTTACGCAGTCAAAGCCGAAGCCCGTCAGCGCATTGTACAGTGTGTCGCGGTTTTTCGCGTAGCTTGTTATGTCGGGCCGCAGATCGGCGCATTTTGCAAGCATATGCTGCATCAAACTTGGTGCGTTAATATATCCCAGAGCTCTGCCGGCTCCGCACACGGCGGCGAAGACGTCACTGCTGTCCGAAACGCAGGGCGGCACCATGATATAGCCGAGTCTTTCGCCCGGCAGGGACAGACTCTTGGAATATGAGTAGCACACGATGGTGTTATGGTAGAAATTCGGCACAAACGGAACGCTCTGACCGCCGTAGACCAGCTCACGGTACGGCTCATCGGAGATGAGATATATGCTGTGGCCCTGCTCCTGCTCGGCAACCTGAAGAATTTTCGACATGACGCGCAGTGTCTGCTCGCTGAGTATCGCACCCGAAGGATTGTTCGGGGAGTTTATGATAACCGCCGCAACGCCCTGATCGACAGCTGCCTCAAAGGCTGCCATAAACGGCTGCATATCCTCGCCTGCAGGCGGAATTTCCACAAGCTCGGCACCTGCGTTTTCCGCAAATACCCTGTATTCGGGGAAGTACGGCGCAAGCACGGCAACGCGCTCTCCACTTCCTGTCAGAGCTGCCATGACTATCGCCAGCGAAGATGACGCACCGGAGGTCAGATATATGCTCTCTGCCGGAATTTCATATCCTGCTCTTATACTCTCCTGTGCCGCGGCGGCTTTTCGCGCCGCCATTATTCCGGGTGCGGCAGTGTAGCTGTGCAGGGCGAGACTGTCCTCATCGCGAAGAAGCTCGATGAGCGTCTGCCTGACTTTTTCGGGCGTGGGAACATTCGGGTTTCCGATGCTGAAGTCAAAGACATTCTCACTGCCTATCTCGGCACGGCGTGCGTCTGCATAGGCGGCAATCGCACGAATGACATTTTCGCTCTTTCCGAGTGAAAGCATTTTTTCGGATATCATAATAAGACCTCCTTAAAGATTGAATTATAAATAATCGGATTATCTCAGATCGGCAAGCTCGTATATGAGCCTTTCGGTTTTCTCCCAGCCTAAGCAGGCATCGGTTATGCTCTTGCCGTAAACGCCGCCGTCTGGCTTCTGATTGCCGTCAACTATGTATGATTCTATCATCAGACCCTTGACAAGGCGGTGAATATCCTCTGAATGGCGGGCATTGTGGAGTATCTCCTTTGCGATGCGCGGCTGCTCATCCCATTGCTTGCCGGAGTTTGAGTGATTTGTGTCGATAACGACGGCAGGATTTTTGAGCCCCTTTTCGGCATACAGCTCGCACAATAGCTTTATATCCTCATAGTGGTAGTTGGGAATGGTTCTGCCGTGCTTGTTTGACGAGCCGCGCAGAATGGCGTGGGTGAGGGGATTGCCCTTGCTGTTGACCTCCCAGTTGGAGTAGACGAATGTGTGCGGATGCTGACCTGCGGTGATGGAGTTCATCATGACGGAAAGATCGCCGCTTGTGGGATTTTTCATGCCGACAGGCAGGTCAAGGCCGCTGGCAGTGAGCCTGTGCAGCTGGTTTTCTACCGATCTTGCACCGACGGCGACATAGCTGAGCATATCCGACAGATAGTGGTGGTTTTCCGGATAGAGCATCTCATCGGCGCAGGAAAATCCCGTCTCGGCAAGAACCTTCATGTGCATTTTGCGTATGGCAATGATGCCGCGCAGCATGTCCGGTGAGCTGTTTGGATCGGGCTGATGGAGCATGCCCTTGTAGCCGTCGCCGGTAGTTCTGGGCTTATTCGTGTAAACTCTCGGCACGATAAGAATTTTATCGCTGACCTTTTCCTGCACGGGGCGCAGGCGCGATATATAATCAAGCACCGCGTCCTCGCGGTCGGCAGAGCATGGACCGATAATCAGCACGAGTCTGTCATCCTCACCCGTGAATATTTTTCTGAGCGCCGCATCGGTCTCCTTTTTTCTGCCTGCAAGCTCGGATGTTATCGGATACATTTCCTTCACGGCCTGCGGCGTGGGCATTTTTCTTTTAAATTCCATGTTCATGACGTCTCATCCTCTTTTTCAACATCAAAATATTTTCTGCGCTCGGTTGAAAGGCGCATCATGCGGCGTATGGTTTCCCTGTCGCCGTCGGCTATGCTGTCACGCAGAAGCGTGAAATTTTCCGAAAACAGATCCATCTGACGCACAAGCTCATCGCGGTTGAGCAGGAACAGCTCGCTCCACATTTCATCGTTTATCTTCGCAATTCGCGTCAGGTCACGGAACGAGTCACCCGTGTAGTCAACAAGATGTTTGGAATCCTTGCAGACCATAAGCGACACGGCTATGCAGTGGGCAAGCTGTGACAGGAAGCCTATCATTTCGTCATGCTTTTCCGGTGTAAGCTCGGCTATCATGCGAAAGCCCATCACTCTGCCGAGATTCTTGCACAGCTCGATTGCCTCGGGCGTGTTTTTATCCGTCGGCGTTACTATGTAGTTTGCACCCTCGAATATCTCAGACTTCGCGTTTTCAACTCCGCTGCACTCGCGCCCTGCCATGGGATGTGCACCGATGTATTCCAGATCGGGGCGCAGGATATCCTGAATTTTATATATTATGCTGCACTTTACGCCCGTAACATCGCTTATTATCGCACCGGATCTGATATACTGCTGATAGTTTTCAATCCACTCGACAAAACCGTGGGGATACATGGCGAATATAAGCAGATCAAAGCGTGAGATGTATTCGGGGTCAATATCGGCCCTGCCGTGGGCGATTATACCCTCGGTGAGGGCATAATCAATCGTCTCCTGCCGCCGCGTCACGGCGCCGACCTCAAAGCCGCGCTCTGTCAGAGCCTTGGCGTAGCTTCCGCCCATAAGACCGAGGCCGAGAATGAGTATTTTCGTGTCCTTACTAAGCTTCATATTCAATCTCCAGACCGAGCCTGCTAAGCTCGTCAAAATAATCGGGGTAACTCTTGCGCACCGCCTGCGGATTTTCGATAACGCCGCCGGTCACGCTGCAAAGAAGCGTGAGCGCCATCACGATGCGGTGGTCATTGTGCGATGACAGAACAATTTCCGGTGCGTGAAGCGTACACGGCTTTATAACAAGGCTGTTGTCCGAAAGCTCGGTCTCCGCGCCGAAGGCGGCAAGCTCACAGGCCATGACCGATGCCCTGTCGCTCTCTTTTATCCGAAGCCTGCGCGTTCCAGTGAATACGGCTCCGCCGCCGAGGCAGGCGGCAAGCGCAAACAGAACAGGCCCGAGGTCGGGACAGCCGGAGATATCGAGCCGTGCCCCGGGCTGTGTGAGAGCTTTAAAATATTCAAGGCAGACCCTGTCGCCCTGTATGCTGCTCGAGTTGAGCCCGATGACGGAAAGCTTGCCGCCTGTGTAATTAAATGCCTCAAGCGCGGCGGCGTTTGACCAGTCGCCCTCAACATTTGCGTCATGCGCCGTATAGCTCTGTCCGCCGGGGATGACGAAGAAATTAGGCTCCGGCTCTGCAATTTCAACGCCGAATGACTTCAGCACATCAAGGGTGATGTCTATATATGCGCGGCTTTCAACCGGCGGCAGGACCCTTATCGAACTGTCCCAGTCAAGCCCCGGTAGCGCGAACAGAAGCCCCGAAACGAACTGGCTGCTCACATCGCCGCACAGGATATATTCTCCCGAAGGCAGCGCGCCGCAAAGCTCGATACCGAGGGGGTCTTTTTTTATCTCAATGCCCTTTTCGGACAGGAGAGTCTCGTATATGCCGATGCCGCGCTCCAAAAGCCGCTCGGCGCCCTCGAAGCGCACTCGCTCACCTGTGAGCGAAAGTGGAATCATAAAGCGCAGGGTGCTTCCGCTTTCACGGCAGCGCAGTACGGCACCGTGCGGAGTTTTTTTGGGCTTTCCCGTTATGCTCACACTGCCGGAATTCATTTTGCATTCCGCACCGAGTGCTGTCAGACAGTCGAGCGTTGCGAGCATATCCTCGCTGTCGGAAATTCCGCTTATCTCGCTCCTGCCGTCGGCAAGTGCGGCGCATATCATCATGCGGTGGGCATAACTTTTCGACGGAGGCGCATTGACCGTGCCTTGAAGCCGTGAGGGTTTTATTTTAAGCTTCATTTTTCTCTCCGATGTAATCTATAAGGAAGTCAAGCGCCTCGTTGTAGCCCTCAAGACCGTGACCGCAGATGGTTTTCACTGCAACATCGCGGATGTAGCTTATCTGTCTGAATGCCTCACGCTCGGACACCTCGGATATGTGAACCTCGACCGTCGGAATTGCGACGCCTTTAACCGCATCGGCTATGGCAAGCGAGGTGTGCGTGTAGGCTGCAGGATTGAAAACTATGCCGTCAATGCCGTCATAATAGGCGTTTTGTATCGCGTCAACGAGGTCGCCCTCGTGGTTTGACTGATAAAATTCGACGTTTACGCCCTTTTCCTTCGCGTGCGCGGAAACAAGCTCAAGAAGATCTCTATAGCTCCTTTTGCCGTATATCTCCGGCTCTCTTATGCCGAGAATGTTTATATTCGGTCCGTTCATTACGAGAATTTTCATTTGAGAAGCTCCTTTATTATTTCGTCTGCCTCAGCCTCCGGGGTCGTATTGGCATCAATGTGAATTTCCGCGGCTGCCGTGTATATTCCGTATCGCTCACCGTAAAGCTTCTCAAGCGCACTGCGGCGCGAGGCGAGGGGTCTGTCATCGGTTGCAATGAGATTTTCCGGCCTGCGGTCGAGGAAAATGAGAACGCCGTTTTGCCTGAGAGTGCGTACATTTTCAGGGTCGAGCACTGCACCGCCGCCTGTCGCGATTATTCTGCCGCCCATTGCGGCAAGCTCATTAACGGTCTCTTTTTCAATCCTTCTGAACTCAGACTCGCCGTATTTTGCAAAGAAATCGGATATCGACATGCCAATTTTTCTGACTATATGCTCGTCCGTGTCGTCGAGTGTTCTGCCGAGCTTTTCTGCCAGTATGCCGCCGACTGTTGTCTTTCCGCTTGACGGCATGCCGATAAGAACAATGTTCTGCTTATCGCGCTTTACAGTGCCGAAAGCCTTGCCGACCAGCGTCTCATCGACTTCAATGCCGCGGAAGATTGCCGAGGCGTACACCGCCTGAGCCGAGAGCATGTAAAGTCCGCCTTCTGCGGCAATGCCTCTTTCCTGTGCCGAGAGAATAAGGTTCGTGCGCAGGGGATTGTATATCGCGTCAAGTACGCCCTCCAGCTTCGGGAAGGCGGATATGTCGATAGGGCAGGCGTTCTGCTTCGGGAACATTCCGACAGGGGTCGCGTTTATGATAACCTGCGCGTCAGAGTGCTCACTTACGGCCTGCTCATAGCTCACGGTGCCGTCTCTGCCGCCGCGTGAGACATAATTGACGCTCTCACAGCCCATGTATTCGGCCAGAGCATGTGCCGTTTTCGATGCGCCGCCTGTACCGAGGATGAGGACCTTTTTGCCCTTCATGTCAACTCCGGCGTGCTTTGCCAGCGCCAGCATGCCGGGGAAGTCGGTGTTGTCGCCGAAGAGGCGGCCGTCGCGGTTTACTATCGTGTTCACCGCGCCTATACGCTGCGCCGTCTCGGAAATTTCGTCAAGATAGGGAATGACGGTCTGCTTGTACGGTATGGTCACGTTTATGGCGTTAAACTCGCGCCTTGTCAGAAATTCGCCCAGCTCATCGGGGGACAGCTCGTGCAGCTCGTATTCGTAATCGGCTATCTGCGCATGAATTTCGCATGAGTAGCTGTGCGTCAGATGCTCACCTATAAGTCCGTATTTCATAAATCCTCCGCTTTCTTTGTAAGCACATCCGTGCCGTATCGCACACTGAGCATATCCGCAACGCACAGCGCCGCAACGCTGTCGAGCACCGGACATATCCTGCGGATTATTGCCGGATCGTGCCGCCCCTGAATGCTCAGCGAAGTGTTTTCGCCTTTTATAAAATCAACAGTGCCCTGCGTCCTTGAAATTGATGGCGTGGGCTTCACCGCACAGCGGAAGATAACGGGCATGCCGTTTGTTATGCCGCCGTTTATGCCGCCGTTATTATTGCTCAGGGTGACCACTTTGCCATCGGAAATTCTCATCGCATCGTTAAACTGACTGCCGCGCATGGCACCGGCGGCAAAGCCTGCGCCGAACTCGATGCCCTTTATGCCGCCTAAGGAAAACGCCGCATGCGATAAAATGCTCTCAACGCTGTCAAACCACGGCTCGCCCAAACCTGCCGGAAGGCCGAGAATAAGCGTTTCGGTCACTCCTCCGATACTGTCGGAATCCTGCCTGGCCTCGAGAATGCGCTGCGCCATTTCCATGCCGCGCTCATCGTCAAGCACGGGGAAGTTTTTTTCACCGAGAGACCTTATGTCCTCCGCCATGCTTTCAAACTCGCGGTCGTAAACGCCGCCGCAACTCGATATATGTGTTGCAATGCCTATGCCGAGAGGGCCCAGAGCGGGAATTATAATGCCGCCTGCCGCAGTCAGCGCCGCGGTGATTCTGCCGGAGAAATGCCCTCCGCCGCGGTAGTCCTCGAAGCCGTGGTATTTGCAGTATGCCGAGTAATCGGCGTGTGACGGCCTCGCAGGACCGTAGTTATAATCGCGGCTTTGCGTGTTCTCGTTCGGAATGACTATGCACAGCGGCGTGCCTGTCGTTTTTCCGTTGAATACGCCGCTTATTATGCTGAAATTATCCCTTTCCTGCCTGGGCGTGTCCAGCGGCGAGGATGGGCGGCGGCGCGAGAGCTGATGCGCGATAAAATCCGTATCCACCGGCATGCCGGGCGCAAGCCCGTCAATGACGCAGCCGACCGCCTGACCGTGGCTTTCGCCGAAAAGCGTCAGGCACAGACTCTGACCGAAGCTGTTTTTCATATCTTATCCTCTCTTATCATATCAGGCGCGCGAGTATTTCATCCACGCTCATGCGGCAAATTTCAAATGAGCCTATCTCATTCGTGAGCACCGCGGATATACCGTCTGCGCCGGCTTTTTTGTCATGCTCCAGAAACGGTCTGAGCTCATCGGCGCTCTGTGAGATCTCTGTCGGCAGATTATATTTATCCAGCACGGCTTTAATTCTCTGCCGAGCACTGCCGCCTGACATCGGCATCATGCCGAGCGCAACGCACTCGCCGTGCAGAAGCCTGCCGCCGTTATAGCTTTCAACGGCATGACCTATCGTGTGGCCGAAGTTTAAAACCTTTCGCAGTCCCCTCTCACGCGGATCCTGCTCGACGACATTTCGCTTTATAAGCAGTGCCCTGCGGATTATCTCGGGCAGGTCGTCTGTAAGACAGCTGCTGTTTTCGATGAGTGAAAACAGCTCAGCATCGCTCGTCGCCGCCATTTTTATTGCCTCTGCAAGACCAGCCGCGGTCTGACGCGGCGAAAGAGTTGACAGGACCTCGGGGTCTATGACGACGCATTTTGGCTGATAGAACGCACCGACTATGTTTTTAACGCCGTTTAGGTCAATTGCCGTTTTTCCGCCGATGGAGGAGTCAACCTGCGCAAGCAGCGTCGTCGGAATGTTGTAAAAATCAATTCCGCGCATATAGCACGATGCGGCAAAGCCGCTCAGGTCGCCGACAACGCCGCCGCCGACCGCGACAACGCAGTCAGACCGCATCATTGAGGTATTGAGCATGCCCTCAAGAAGTCTGCGAAGCTCCTCAAAGCATTTGCTCGCCTCGCCCTGCTCAACCGTCAGAATAATCGGGCTTTCGCACTGTGCGGCAACGGTTTCGGCATACTGCGCCGGAACTCCGCTGTCGGTCACGATGAACACTCGGCGCTTGAGATTCAAAAGCCTGCCGACATTTTTGAGCGCACCCGCTTCGAGAACTATGTCATAGCCGCCTGTTTCGTTTTTTACGGGGATTATCATATCAATCACTCTCCGAGCGTAAGATTTGAGTAGTAGGTTCCGACGAGCTTGAGCTTTGCACACACTGCCGACAGCTCGCGGAGCATATCCTGTCCGTTTTCGTTGTTTATGTTTCCCTCTGCCTCAATGTAGAAGAAGTAGTTCCATTGCAGATCCTTCATCGGGCGCGAGCGCAGGTTGCGCATGTTAAAGCCGTGCGCGCCGATTATATTCAGCGTCTGTGCCAGAGAGCCTGCCTCGTTTTTGACTGTGAACACGAGAATGAAATTCTCCTCGGCGCGGTTTGACTTCGCAACGGGTCTGTTCTGCGCACGCGAGAGTGCCGCAAAACGCGTGGTGTTGGTCTTTATATCGTTTACGACCTTGTCGAGCACGCTCAGCCCGAATATCTCGCTCGTCTCGTCCGAGGCTATTGCCGCAAGAGCCGGATCGTTTTTCGCCTTGACATACTGCGCGGCGAGCGCGGTGTTTGAAAATGCCTCGGTTTCGAAGCCGTGACTGCGTATATATTCCTCGCACTGGTCGAGTGCCTGCGGATGGCTGATTACGGTCTTCACGCTGTCGAGGGTTGCCGACTCAACTCCGAGCAGATTGTGCTCGATTGGCAGGTCAATAACCTGATTTATGTACAGGTCGCCGGAGAATATAAGATCCATAACCGTTCCGACCTCGCCGGCGGCGCTGTTTTCAAGCGGAAGCACCACACAGTCGTATTCGCCACGCTCAACGGCCTTGTATGCATCGCCGAAGTTGGAGTAGGCGATAAGCTCAGCACCCGGGAACATGCGCTTTGCCGCCATGTAAGCAAACGCACCCTCAACGCCGCAGTAGGTCACGCGCATTCCCTCGAGTAGCTTCGATTGATACTCGCAGGACAGGTCAATGGTCTTTCTGAGGAACTGAACATAATAGCTCTCGATATCGGCACTGCCGATGAGCGTACGGTTGCGCTCGATAAGCTCATGCTCGCGGGCCGAGTCCTTGACGGAGAGCCCGTGCTGCTTTTTATATTCCGCAACGGCGGCGCAGGCGTTCATGCGCTGCTCAAAAAGTTTTGCCATTTCGGCATCAATGCGGCTTATTTCGTTTCTGGAAGTCTCAAGATCGTTCATGTTCATACCTCTGTTTTTTTCAATAAAAATAAAAATATGCGATTTCTTTTCTGGCAAAGAAACCGCATTCAATGACTTATATACGCCGCTCACGCAGCCTTAACCGTGCATTGCCGTCGTCCTTTGCCGTTCGGGAGAAAAGCAAAAATAATAAAAATCGCAGTACGAATAAAATCGTACTGCGTTAAAGGACACAGATGCACTGAGGGCAGACTCAGACACGGAACAGCTGCGCATGCTATTGCGGCAATCAGTCATGACCGTATCCTCGCTTTCCCTGTAAGATGAGTAAATTATACTCAGGCTTATTAATATTGTCAATTGCCGCTTTTGAACAAATTTGGCCGCCCTCGCCGCCGCGTTTTGTTCAAGATGGGGGCAAATCAGCCCCACAGGGCGGTCAGCATCGGGATTATCTGCTTCTTGCGGCTCATTACTCCGGGGAGGAAGAGCATATTGTCCTTCGGCTCTGCCGAAAAGGCGCGGCGTATGGTATCATCGCTTCCTATATATAAAAGCTGTGTGCCCTCAAGCAGAACATCGGTGAGCATGAGGATGACAATGTCGTATCCGCGGTTGCTTTTCATGCGGCGCATTTCATCGAGGAACTCCTCGCGCCGCTCGAGCATTTTTGCCGAGTCGAGCGTTGTAATCTGTCCGACACCGAGTATCTGACCGGAGATGTGGAACTCCTTGAAGTCCGAGCCTATAAGCTCCGATGCCGGCTTGGAGTCCGATGAGCCGGAGAAAAGCTCCTTGCCCAGGGCTTCGAGAGATACATTCGCAATGCGTGCCATGCGTTCGGCAAGGGCAATGTCGCGCTTCGTGCAGGTCGGGGATTTGAACATTACCGTGTCCGACAGAATGGCGGCTGTCATAAGTCCGGCCATGGCGGGTGAGGGCATCACGCCGTGCTCCTGATACATGCCGCAGATTATTGTCGTGGTGCTGCCGACAGGCTCGTTTCTCATGCGTATGGGCTGTGCTGTCTGAATGTCGGCAAGCCTGTGGTGGTCGATAATCTCAAGTATCTCCGCCTGTTCAAGACCGGCAACTGCCTGAGCTTTCTCGTTGTGGTCAACCAGAACCACGCGCTTTCTGCGCGGACGCAGCAGGTGATAGCGCGAGAGTGTGCCGACTACTTTTTCGTTTTCATCCAAAACAGGATAGCAGCGGTAGCGGCTTTTGAGAACCTCTTCGCGTACATCGTCTATGTAATCACTCAGATGGAAGCATATCGTATCTTCCGTATGGCACGGACGCGATATGGGGATTGCCTGGTATATAAGCTTTGCCACACGCGCCGCATCGAAGGGCGTTGATATAATGCAGGTCCTGCCGGCTTTGTCAAGCCACTGCTTTTTGGCCTCCGTCTGGCAGAGAATAATGCAGTTTACGCCGAGATTGAGCGCGCGCTCAACCATATCCGGCTGCTCGCCGCACAGGACAATACTGTCGGGGTCATTAAACAACAGCGTTTCGCAGCTTTGCGGAAGCGCGATGGCAACATTGCCTGCAATGCAGTCGAACATCTCAGCGTCCTCATTGAGGACCTTGCCCTCGAGAACACTGAGAATATTGCACAGCGGAACATCGTCAATATGCGGATCTATAATCGTCAGAAGACTGTATGATGCTATGTCGCCTGCCGACAGCGTGCCGTAAAGCGTGCCGTCCTCGTCTATGACAGGTATGACGGAAATCTTCTGCTCGCGCATCATGTGCCATGCTCTGTTCATTGTAACCGAGGAGTTGAGAGCGGGCGGCGTGTCAAAATCCAGATCACGCACCTGCGTGCGCACGTCGTTTATCTGGTGCGGCGGCTCAAAGCCGAATTTATCAAGCATGCGCTGCGTCTCGTCGCTTACATGTCCGAGACAGGCGGCGGTGTATTCCCTGTCGCCGAGCGCGTTTCTGAGCGCCGCATAGCTCATGGCCGCAACAATCGAATCCGTGTCCGGATTGCGGTGGCCGACAACAAAAATCTCATTCATCCGAAAATTCCCCCTGCGCCCGAGGTCTGCACAGCTCCTGTGCCCCTCATTCCGAGCGCCACACAATTATAGTGTTTTATTTCCAAATGTCAACCGCTCCGCCCGGCATCTTAACATCGGGCTCACAGACAATGCGGATTTTTTCTATTTTCCGACGCAGAATCGGGAGAAGATGCGGTTCGTGATCTCCTCGCGGACGGTTTTTCCGGTCAGCTCGCCGAGAGCCGACATGGCGGTTTCCGTTTCTGTCAGAACTATATCGGGCGTGCATCCGGCATGCATGGCATCCGCTGCGGCCTTCATCGACTCAAGCGCGCGCGAAACGGCATCAAACTGACGGGCATTTGTGAGTATCTCGCCGGCAGGGACAGTCGGCATCGGAAACAGTGCACGCACCGTGTTCTCAAGCTTATCAAGCCCTTCACCGGTCAGGGAGCTTATCTCGACAACGGGAAGCGCCGTTTCGGGAGCTTCAAATGCACTGCCGAGGTCGTGCTTTGAGATTACAACGATTCCGTGCGGCGCATCCTCAGCGCATTTTATAAGCTCTCTGTCCTCATCGCTCATTTCACGACTTCCGTCAATCACGGCAAGAACAAGCTCGGCCTGCTCCATTGCGCGGCGCGAGCGGTCAACGCCGAGGCGTTCAATCTCGTCATCGGTTTCACGTATGCCGGCGGTATCGGTCAGGCGAAGCAGAACGCCGCCGAGCTTCAGCTTTTCCTCAATGGTGTCGCGTGTCGTGCCGGGTATATCCGTCACTATGGCGCGGTCATAGCCCAGAACGGCGTTGAGCAGTGAGCTTTTTCCGGCGTTGGGGCGGCCTATAATCGCCGCAGGAACGCCCGAGTGCATAACTCTGCCGCTGTCATAGCTTGCACGAAGCTTCTCAAGCGTCTGTGTGCAGGAAGCAATATCCGCTTCGTACTGAGCAAGGGTGAAATCCTCGATGTCCTCATCGGGATAGTCAAGAACGGCATGATAATGCGAGCTTATATTCGTGAGCGTGTCGTACACGGCATCGATGCGCTTTGCAATCGCACCGCCGAGCTGACCTGCGGCGTTGCGCGCGGCCTCCGCGGTTTCGGCGTCTATGATATCGGCAACGGCCTCCGCACTCGACAGATCCATGCGTCCGTTGAGAAATGCTCTTTTGGTGAATTCTCCTGCGAGGGCCTGCCTTGCACCGAGCGCAAACGCCGCTTCGAGGACGGCCCTGAGAACCACGGGCGAGCCGTGGCATTGAAATTCGGCCGTGTTTTCGCCGGTGTAGCTGTTGGGTGCACGGCTTATCGTGCATAGGCATATATCCAGTATTCTGCCCTGCTCGTCATGAAGATTACCGTATATGAGCTTTCTGTCCTCACGCTCGGCGACCGGCTTGCCGCGAAGCGGCTCAAAGAGCTTATCGGCGATATCTACTGCGGCATCTCCCGACAAGCGCACGATGCCAATCGCGCAGATCTGCGATCCGGTTGATACAGCGGCTATTGTGTCTGACATAATCTATCCTCCGGTGTGTAAATAAGTGTGGAATAAAAAGGCGGGGCGTTGAAACCTCGTTTTTCAGAATTTCTAAGCCTCTGCGCTGATGAGGGAAGACAACCGCGCAGCAGGGGAGCTCGAGGGGGCAAAGGCCCCACTCGAAATCAGATTGAAGCAATCAAAAATGTCATAGACATTTTTGATGCACATAAAAGGCGGGGCTTTAAAAGCCCCGCCTTTTATGTGTCGTTTTATTGGCGATTCAGTCTTGCGGCTCTTGCGGCCTTTTCGTCGTTATCCTCAGAGATGTAGTAGCTCAGCGACAGCAGAGAATCGGAGAAGTGAATGTTCTCAACAATAGTGCTGCTCTCCGGAGATGTAAGCTCAACATTCGTGAAGTTCCAGATAGCGTTTATGCCGTGATCGGTGAGGAGCTTGGTGGTCTCAACGGCGTGAGCCTTGGGGACACACAGAACGGCGGCGTCAATCTTGTTGTCTTCAAGATACTGCGGCAGAGAGGACATGTCGTGAATCGTGACACCCTGATATTCCGTTCCGACAAGAGACTGCTTGACATCGAATGCAGCCATCAGATCAAAGCCCCAGGCCTTGAATGAGAAGTTGCACATGAGTGCCTGGCCGATATTGCCGACGCCGATGATGATTGCCTTATAGCCTCTGTCCATGCCGAGGATGCTTGCAATCTCCTGACGAAGAGCTGTGACTTTATATCCGTAGCCCTGCTGGCCGAACTCACCGAAGCAGCTGAAATCCTGACGGATCTGCGAAGGGGTAAGACCGAGCTGCTGACCGAGCTCACCGGACGATATACGCGTCACGCCTGCCTCGTCAAGCTCATCGAGCTTTCTCAGATATCTGGGCATACGGCGGATGACGTTATTTGATACTTTAACTCGCTTCATATATGACTCTCCTTAACGCGCGGGGAATTGGTTAATAATTTGATTAATGAATTATATCACAACGATTTTGCCATTTCAAGTGGTTAAATGCCATAAAATGTTCGATTTCAGACGCGATTGCGAAAAATTTTGCAAATTTTTTCGCATTGATGTTTTGTCGAATATATGATATGTTAAGGCTTGATTGAATCGGAGGTTGACAGCATTATGCGAATGAGAAAGAAACCCAATCTGCAGCCGCGTATGGAAAAATGCGCTGCAGTTTTGATAAAGCAGCCGTCCGCCCTGCGCGGACACTGGCATGAGCATTATCCGGATAAGACTCTGTGGCTTGAGATAGGCTGCGGAAAAGGCCGTTTCACCGTCGGCACGGCACAGGAGCATCCAGAGGCAGAGCTTATTGCCCTGGAGAAGGTCGAGGACGCAATGGTGATTGCAATGGAGCGCACGGTCGAGGCAGAGACGGATAATGTCCGCTTCGTGTCTATGGACGCGCTCGGACTGCGCGAGGTGTTCGCACCGGATGAGGTCGAGCGTATATTCATTAACTTCTGCGACCCGTGGCCGAAAAGCCGCGACGCAAAACACAGACTCACATCCCCGAATTTCCTGCGTATCTATGCCGACATTCTGCCGATTGGAGGCAGAATATGCTTCAAGACGGATAATCTGCCGCTTTTTAACTGGTCGCTTGAGCAGATAAAAAGCGAGGGCTGGGAGATCTGTGATGTGACGAACGATCTGCACGCCGACGGCGAAGGCGGAGTCATGACCGATTACGAATGCAAATTCCGAGAGATGGGTGTTAAGATAAACCGCCTTGTCGCCATAAAGAACGAAGGCACCAAAAACGGCAGCTCAGGTCAGGTACCCAGGCTGCGCGACGCGGCACTGTCCGATGCAAGGGGGCTTAATAAATGAGATTTATAAGCTGGAATGTAAACGGCCTGCGCGCCGTTGTAAAAAAAGGCTTCGAGGATATATTCACTGCACTGGACGCCGATTTCTTCTGCCTGCAGGAGACGAAGCTTCAGCAGGGGCAGATTGAGCTTGATCTGCCCGGATACGAGAGCTACTGGAGCTATGCCGAGCGCAAGGGATATTCCGGCACTGCGATATTCACAAAGCACACGCCGCTGAGCGTCCGGCATAATATACCGGGTCACGAGACAGAGGGCAGGGCTGTGACGCTTGAATATGAGGAGTTTTTCCTTGTCTGTGTTTACACACCCAATTCGCAGGATTCGCTCAAGCGCATTGACTATCGCATGAGCTGGGAGGATGACTTCCGTGAGTATCTTGTTGAGCTGGACAAGCTCAAGCCCGTTATAGTCTGCGGCGATATGAACGTCGCCCACGAGGAGATAGATCTTAAAAATCCGGATACAAACCATTTTAACCCCGGCTTCTCCGATGAAGAGCGCGGCAAATTCACAGAGCTTCTCGATGCCGGATTTATCGACAGCTTCCGCACGCTGTATCCCGACAAGCGCGATGCCTATTCATGGTGGAGCTACCGTGCCGCGGCGCGTGAGCGCAACGTCGGCTGGCGTATTGACTATTTTGTCGTCTCCGAAAGACTGCGCGATAACATAAAAGACGCATACATACTGCCCGAGATATACGGCTCGGACCACTGTCCGGTGGGGCTGGATATATTATGGTGAAGATAGGAAATGTTGAGCTGAGCGGGCGCGTGACCCTCGCACCTATGGCAGGCGTTACGGATTTTGCCTTCCGCGCAATATGCTCCGAGATGGGCGCGGCGCTGACGACGACCGAAATGGTCAGCGCGAAGGCGCTTTGCTACGGCGATAAAAAAACGAAAAGTCTTCTGTATAATCAGCCCGACTGCCGCCCGTTTGCCGCGCAGATATTCGGGCACGAGCCGGATGTTATGGCGCAGGCCGCACCGATGGCGATTGAGTATTCCGGCGCGGATATTCTGGATATAAACATGGGCTGCCCCGTCGGCAAGATTGTCAAAAGCGGCGACGGTTCCGCGCTCATGCGCGATCCCGAGCTTGCAGGAAAGATAGTGCAGGCAGTCGTTTCCACGGTTGACGTCCCCGTCACGGTGAAGTTTCGCAAGGGCTTTGACGGCGGAAGCGTAAACGCCGTTGAGTTTGCCCGCGTTATGGAGCAGGCAGGTGCCTCCGCCGTAGCCGTTCACGGCAGAACGCGCGCACAGATGTATTCCGGCCGTGCCGACTGGGATATTATACGCGATGTGAAAAGTGCGGTTTCGATTCCCGTAATCGCAAACGGAGATGTCTTTTCCGCGCAGGACGCCGAGCATATTCTGCGCTACACGGGCTGTGATCTTGCCATGATAGGCCGCGGCATATTCGGCGACCCGTGGCTGATACGCGAGGCAAATGCATACATCGAGGGCGCCGAGCTTCCCGAAAAGCCTCCTCTTGCCGAGAGAATGGAGCTTGCATTCCGTCACACGAAAATGTACGCCAAGCAGTTCGGCGAGCGTCTTGCCTGCCTTGAGGCGCGCCATCAGATACCGTGGTATCTCAAGGGCGTGGCGTACGCGGGATATTACAAGCAGCTCCTCGTGAAGGTTGAAACGCTTGAAGAGCTTGAAAAAATAATATCGGGAATAAAGAGAGATCTGGTATGAACAATCTTTCCGAAAACGAAATTATCCGAAAAGTTCTCGGCGGCGATGCAAACGCCTTCGAGGAGCTTGTGCTCAGGCACGAAAAAACGGTCTATAACATAGCCCTGCGCATGACGGGCAGCGAGGACGACGCTGCGGACATGACCCAGGAGGCATTTATCAAGGCCTATAATAGCTTGCCATCGTTTAAAAGCGACAGCAAATTTTCGACATGGCTCTACAGGATAACAACGAATGTCTGCCTTGATTTCCTGCGCTCGAAAAGCCGCAGACCGCAGGTATCGCTGACGGTTACGGATGCCGATGATGACAGTGCCGAGCAACAGCTTGAAATTCCCGATCCTGCAGATGACCCCGAACAGCAGCTTATGAAAAAGCTCAGTATGCAGTCGCTCAACGACGGACTGCGGCGTCTGCCGGATAAGCAGCGGCAGATACTCGTCATGCGAGAGCTCGGAGGTCTGAGCTATGCCGAGATAGAAAAGGCACTTTCCCTCGATGAGGGGACAGTGAAGTCGAGAATTTTCAGGGCGCGCAAAAATCTGTGCGCCTTTTTGATCAAGGACGGGAACATTCCGGATGAAATTTCGTCAAAATATTCGAAGGGAGGCGGCAAAGTATGATAAACTGCGATGAGTGCAGGGAGCTTATCAGCTGCATGATAGACGACGAGCTGAGTGAGCAGCAGGAGAGACTCGTGCGTGAGCATATTGCCGACTGCCCCGAATGCCGCCGGGTTTATGAAGCTTTTTGCACTGTTTCGGAGCAAATGCGTCGGACAGAGCCTCTGCCGGACGGCCTGCATGAAAAAATCATGTCCGGCATAAAAGCAAAGCCGAAGAAAAAGGCCGGCATTGTTTGGCTAAAAGCCCTCTCTGCCGCGGCATGCCTTGCCCTTGTGATATTTGCCGGGGCGAAAAGCGGAATTTTCACACCTGCCGATGACAGCAGTGAGGATGAAATGCTCTTGGGCGGAACATATGAACAATCCGTGCCGTCAGCAGTGTATGATGCATCGGAGATTACGCTTTCCGATGATGACGATGTGCTCCGACTGAAGGCTCTGCTTGAGCCGTCGTCACGCGATGAAGCCGATACGCAGGCGTATTCGGACGGCGAGCCGAGCTACACGGTCATACTGCCGGACGGAGAGACGGTTTTCATCTATATCGATGCAGACGGCCAGACCGTCCATGCCGACCTCGGCGACGGATTATTCACAGCCTCGGGCACGGCAGATGAGTTTGAGCAGCTGCTTAATAAATAGAAAAACAGCAATTAAATAACAAAACACGTTGAGGCGTTGCATATGGCGCCTCATGTTTGTTCTTATACGGTGCAAAAATTTCGGCGTATGATGTTATTATTTTCAAAAATTTGATTTTTATTAAAAAGGAATGATTGTATTGAGCTACAGCTTCGCGCAGCTGTTATGGCTGTTTTTCATCTACGGCTTTGCCGGCTGGTGTGTTGAGGTTATCTTTCACGCGGCGAACAAGGGCATTTTTATTAACCGCGGCTTTCTCATCGGACCGATATGTCCAATCTACGGCTACGGACTTGTGGCGGTAATCTTAATCCTTTCGCCGATAAAGGATAATGTTTTCCTCGTTTATGTCGGCAGTGTTGTTATATGCTCGGTTTTCGAGCTGATTGTCGGCTGGGCGGCTGAGAAATTCATGCACACCCGACTTTGGGACTACAGCGACAATGCGTTTAATATAGGCGGCTATGTCTGCCTTAAGTTTTCACTTCTTTGGGGCGTGGGCTGCATCTGCATTCTGTATATCTTCCACCCGATGGCTCTGAAGCTTGTGTATATAATCGAGGCAATACCGCGCACGCACGGTCATATTCTGCTGATAATCCTTTCGGCAATGTTCCTTTCCGACCTCAGCATAACGGGCTTCAATGCTCTCAAGCTCGACGCGCACATGCACGCCATCGATGATGTTGCCGAGGCACTCGAAAAGCTGTCTTACGGCATCGGTGACGGACTTACGGACGGCACGCTTAAGGTTCAGGAGCGCCGCGCGGAGGCCGAACAGCTTCGCGCACGGCTCAAAGCGCTGCTTGAAGAGCATAACATCGTCCACAGCCATCTGCTTGCGGCTTTCCCAAGACTGCGCCAGAACGAATACCGCTCGGCGTTCGAACGCATACGCGAGCACAGGCTAAGTCGGAAAAAATAAGACAAATATGAGAAAAAAGTTTAATTCTTTTCTAACATTTGCACTTTGTAATATACATTGACGGACGAAAAGTTCAATTGAGCAGCTGCATTGAACGCCGCCCGCGGAGTGTAACACATAAGGAGGCGCAAAAATGGAACAGCTTTGGGATATGATTCTCGGCATACTTGATGAGGCCGGTGCTGACGAGGCAGCAAAGATTGCTATCCGTGCAGTCAAAAAGGGCTCTGTGTCAATAGTTGGGGTAGAGCAAAAATAAAGAAAATCGAAGTAATGAGAGAGTGAGGCGCGCCTCACTCTCTCATTTGTCAGTAAGATGAAGCGCAATGCAGTATTCTGTTTCTGAATGTTTCGAAGTTTCTGACGCCGAAGCAGACGCGTTTGAGAACCTTGGTCTTGTTGTTGCAGCCCTCTGTGAAGCCGTTTGTGTAGGGAACATCGAAGCCGTTGAGAATGTATTCTGACCAGTTGTGCATGGCCCTGATGCAGGCTTTGAACTCGGGAATATGACTGTTCTCAGCGTGGAATAACCAGTCGCCCAGCCGCTT